>DBAX01000127.1:0-322 GCA_002291895.1 Cyanobacteria bacterium UBA999 | reverse complement strand
TGGTTTTGCCGTGGTCAACGTGTCCCATGATGGTGACAACCGGGGGCCGACGATGGAGGTGATCCAGATCCCCTACTTCAATCATTTCTGTCTTTTTAGCCAATTCCACGGCTTCCTGCTCCTCAATCTCGTAGCCGAGATCGCGCACCACCGCCCTGGCTATCTCCACATCTAGGGTTTGGGTGATGGAAACCATGGTGCCCTTCATAAACAGGTTGCGAATGATGTCCGTTTCGGGAATCATGAGGCGGGCGGCCAACTCCTGCACCGTGACATCGGCGTTTAAAACCACCGACGTGGGCTTTTCCACCACGGGCTCAGC
>DBAX01000011.1 GCA_002291895.1 Cyanobacteria bacterium UBA999 | reverse complement strand
TGGGGGTCGGTGGGGGGGAGGGCAAAGGCTTGGGGTTCTGAACGTGGGGCTCCCGGTTCCGGATAGGCAAACTGTGATCGCCCGTTGGCGGACAGGTCGTGCCAGGCTTGATGCCAGAGGGGATGGGGGTTGGCACAATCCCAAAGGGTAACGGTGCCGTGGATGCGAAATTGCTCCCGGCTTTTCTCAAAGTACCAGCACACCTCAGCGCGATCGCAGTGGTGCAACTCGGCAATTTTACGGCTGCGGCGATCGGTGACAAATTTGAACTGGTTGCCGCCATCGGTAAATCCACGGAACACAACGGTACGATTGGCGGGCAGCCCTTGGGGGGTAACGGTAGCAAGCTGAACGTAACGGGATTGGGGTTGTCCCCGGTGCAGGTGGAGGGCCTTGGCCAGAGGCGATCGCCATGGGGCTAATTGGGGGGGAGATTCTAAGGAATTTGCTGGGTCATCAGCCATTGGCGCATTTCTCGATGAACGTGGTCGGGAACTTCGTCATGGGGGCAATGCCCCATACCTTCTAGGGTAACCAAGTGCCCGTAGGTCATAAGTTCCAAAAGGCGCGGGGCTTCGCGGTAGGGAATGGCATAGTCTTTGGTGCCCCAAATGAGCAACACCGGCACCCGCAGCTTGCCTAGGGCAGTGCGCAGGTTGGGGGAGTAGCCAGGGGTGCTCAGGCTCGTACTGAGGCGGATAAAGGCTTCGGGGGCGTCGGGATCTCGGGCGGGTTCGGCAATCAGGTCGATCAGTTCGCGGTCTACACGGGTGCGATCGCCGACGTAGATGGCCCGGGTGAGGGCAGAGCGGATGGTGGATGGCCGCCGCACTTGGGCGAAGATGAGTTTTCCGAAGGTGCGGAGCACTACCCACTCCAATGCCCGCTTCAGGGGGCGAACGGGGGCAGGCACAAGGTCTTCTAGGGCTTGAATATCGGGCAGGCTCAGGGTGACGATACCACGAACCATCTCAGGGTACCGGGAAGCGGCGATCGCCACGACCAAAGCCCCCAGGGAGTTGCCCACGAGCACCACGGGTTGGGCGATCGCCTGACACCAGAATTGGTAAAGCTGCTCAACCCAGAGTCCGATGGAATAGGTGTGAGCGGGCTTGCTAGAGCCACCGAACCCGAGCAAGTCGAGGGCATAGACCGGGCGATCCTGGGAAAAGTGGGCGAGGTTAGCCCGCCAGTGGTTGCCCGAAACCCCAAAACCATGGATGAAGATCATGGGGGTGCGATCGCCCGCGGCTGGCGGCGTTGCTGGCACAAAGGCATAGCGAATGCGCCAGCCCTGCCAGTACCAATCACGGTAGTGCAGGTGCGGTAAGAACATACTCATGCACCACCTGTCCGCCGATGATGTGCTCCTGTAAAATCCGCTCTACCACAGACGTCGTCACGGAGTGGTACCAAACGCGATCGGGGTAAACCACTAAAATGGGCCCGGCGAGGCATACCCGCAAGCAATTGGCTTTTGTGCGCAGAACCCGAGTGCCCAAGCCAAGTTCGCCAATTCGAGCCTTGAGGTAGTCCCAGACCTCCAAGCTAAGCTGCTTATCGCAGCATAGGGGTTTGGTCTGGTCGGCACAGAGAAACAGATGCCGCTCGGCCCGGGCCAAATGGAGCTGCTGTACCCGCTCTGCCACTATCGGAGCGATCGCCGCCTCTGGAGATAGGGTCATTTAGCACTTACCACCAACACTACCCCCATCATAATCAGGAATACGCCGACCAAGCGCAGTGGTGGCAGGGGTTCTCCAAAAAAGACGGCCCCTCCCACCACCGTGAAGATGTAGCTAACGGAAATGAGGGGGGCAGCGATGCTCAGTGGCGCACGGGACAGCACCACGATGTAGCCGGCTGCCGACACTCCGTAGAGCGCCAATCCACCCCAAATGTAGGGGTTAAGGGCAATCGTCCAAAACTTTGAAGCCACCTCCCCTAGGGCGATCGCCCCAAAGGACAGGGCCCCCGTCTTTAACAGAAACTGCCCGGCAATGCTTAGGAGAATGGCCGTGATGTGCAACGCCAAGATTGCAGGGCTCACACAACCACCGTGGACGGAGAGTGGAAGGAAGCCAAGATGCGATCGCTGATCTGCCCACTGGTGAGTCCCAAATCGGCAAAGGACTCCTGGGGAGCGGCGTGGTCTACCAGGAGATCGGGCACCCCGATCCGCTGTACCGGCACCACCACCCCAGCATCCATCAGACCTTCGAGCACCGCGGAGCCAAAGCCGCCGATCACGCAGCCCTCTTCGAGGGTGACTACCCGCTTGATCCGCTGGGCCAGGGGCACGATCAAGTCAAGGTCTACGGGCTTGGCGAAGCGGGCATTGACTACCGTAGCCTGGACGCCGTGCTCTCCCAGTAATTCTGCTACCTGCAGGGCCGGATAGACCATGGAGCCGTAGGCCAACAGCAGCACGTCCCCTCCTTCCCGCAGCACTTCTGCTTTGCCGATGGGAAGCGGCTGCCAGCCATCGTCAAGGAGGGGTACCCCGTGACCGTTACCCCGGGGGTAGCGCATGGCGATCGGGCCTGAGTGGGTGATGCCCGTGACCAGCATTTGCTGCAGTTCGGACTCATCCTTAGGAGCCATTAAGACCATGTTGGGAATGCAGCGCAGGTAGGCGATGTCGTACATGCCCTGGTGGGTGGGACCATCGGCGCCCACAATGCCCGCTCGGTCGAGGCAAAAGAAAACGGGGAGGTTTTGAATGCACACATCGTGAACGATTTGGTCGAAGGCCCGTTGCAAAAATGTTGAATATATCGCCGCTACGGGGCGCATGCCTTGGCAGGCCATGCCCGCTGCCAGGGTCACAGCGTGCTGCTCGGCTATCCCCACGTCTATATATTGATTAGGCAATTGGGTCTGGAGCTTGTCTAGGCCGGTTCCCGTAGCCATGGCGGCAGTTATGCCGACAATCCGGGGATCCCGCTCGGCCAGTTTGACCAAGGTTTCGCCAAAAACCTTCGAGTAGCTAGGGGGCTTGGGCTTGGTGGAGGAACTGGATTTGGCCTTGCCCGTTTCTAGGTCGAAGGAACTTTGGGCATGGTAGGTCACGCGATCGGCTTCGGCGTACTTGTAGCCCTTGCCCTTGGTGGTCACCACATGCACCATGACGGGGCCGTGGAGTTGGTGGGCCATGGACATGGTGCTGATGAGTTCGCGCAGGTTATGCCCATCGATGGGGCCAATGTAGGTGAAGCCCAGTTCTTCAAAGACTGCCCCCACTTTGTTGGGTAGAACGGTAAGAATCTTGAGATTGTCTTTGATTCGTTCCAGCTCGGGACTGATGCTTTGCCCGACAAAGGGAATGTGCTTGATTTGCTCTTCGAGGTTGTCCTTGAGGAATTGCATCGGCGGTGACAGGCGCAGGCGGTTGAGGTACCGGGGAATGGCACCGACGTTGGGGGAAATGGACATTTCGTTGTCGTTGAGCACCACCAGAAGATTGGTTTTGGGCAGATGCCCGGCGTGGTTGATCGCCTCTAGGGCCATGCCCCCCGTTAGGGCACCATCACCAATGACGGCCACGCACTTGTAGGTATCACCCTGCATATCCCGGGCGATCGCCATGCCTAGGGCTGCCGAAATACTGGTGGATGCGTGCCCAGCCCCGAAATGGTCGAAGGAACTTTCGCAACGCTTGAGATAGCCGGCCACACCGTTTTTTTGGCGCAAGGTATGGAATCGCCCGTAGCGACCAGTGATCAGCTTGTGGGGATAGGCTTGGTGCCCCACATCCCAGACCACGCGATCGCGATCAAGATCTAAGGTTTGGTACAGTCCGAGCGTCAGTTCCACCACACCCAATCCGGGCCCGAGGTGTCCGCCCGTTGCGGCAATGGTTTGTAAATGCTTTTCGCGGATTTCTTGAGCGATCGTTTCGAGCTGGGTAATAGAAAGACCGTGCAACTGATTGGGGTGCACAATTTCGCTTAGACGCATATCAGATAGTTCTTGGTCGTAATAGATCTAGTCTACTACCAAGCCTTGGTCACGGTTGTAGTTACATTTCTTAGTCTTTGGATGCACATTGCGATGCTGTGAAATCTATTAAGATTTTGTATTCTTTTTCCCTCCGTCCGATAGATGACATAACATGCTTACTTCAATAAAAAAATTAACAATTCTTCCCGTCGGTCTCCAGGCGAGGATATGGGAAGAATTCCCCGGCTATCACTGGGCAGGGATCGCTGAGCAGCGGCGATTGAAGGGCCCTAGTAATGAGTGTTGGCGCGAGTCGTGCGGTAAATCAGCCCATGGAGCTTGTTTGTTTTTTGGGAGCGCGACCATGGTTTTTGGGTGAGGGTTTTGAGGGCTGCGTAGCTTGTGAGAATATTTTGCGCTGATGTGCTGAAAGGTGCTTTTTTGTTGCGCCAACGTAAAGCGATTCTGAAAAAATCGCGGTAGTCCCCTGTCCTGCGGGGTGACCGTTTATCTTGGATTTTCAATCACATCGACAAATTGCGTCTTGTTCTCGGATGATTTGTCGCTTTTCTACTACTCCATTGTTGTTAGGAGATGCTCCTATGATGCGTTTCTTTGTTGGTATCTTGGTGTTTGTGATCAATGGGATCTATGCCAAGCGTCCCTATCCCCGGTTCTAGGTGCCAGAAACCGTAGCCCGAGTGCTCTACTTTTCCTGCCTGTCGGTATTGCACCTCTACGAAACCCTCGGCTGGTGGCGGCGCTCGGATTGGTTGAAAGTTCATTTTGCCGAATCATGGAACGAGTTGCACCATCTGCTGATTATGGAAGATTTAGATGGTGCGAATTTCTGGGGCGATCGCCTTTTAGCCCGTGCTGCGGCCTTGCTCTACTACTGGATTGTGATTGCAATGTATGTGTTTTCTCCCGGCGCGGCCTATCGCTTCATGGAACTGGTTGAAGTACACGCCTACGCCAGCTATGACAAGTTTCTTAAGTCCGACGAAGCGCGCCTAAAGTTTCTACCGGCTCCGGCGATCGCCAAGCAATACTACCGCGACGGCGATCTCTACATGTTTGACGAGTTCCAAACTTCCCACAAGTCCGCCGAGCGTCGTCCCCAAATTGACAACCTCTACGATGTCTTTGTGGCGGTCCGCGATGACGAAATGGAGCCTGTCAAAACCATGGCCGCCTGCCAGCAGACCCAAGCGGCAACGATGGTTTTGAGCCCCCACAGCCAACCACTGGCCTAAACCCTAGGACTGAATGCCGGGATCGCAATACCGCGCCGTACCCCCGTGCCACGCCACTTCAAAACGCCACTTTACAGAGGTTAGGACGATGGGGGCAAGCGCTGTTGGCTCAGCTCTCCATAGGCCGACGTAAAGTCAGCGGCAGTGACTTGGAGGGTTTTGGGATCGGTAGCCCCCGAGTTCTGCTGGCGACGAATCGCAAAAATTGCAGCCCGATTGCTCAGCAGGGCCAGATCGGCACCGCTCCAGCCCTCGGTTTGCCGAGACCAATACCCCAGATCGAGATCGCTCGCTAGGGGGCGGGCATCGTTGTGCACCTGGAGAATGGCTAGACGGCAGTCCCGATCCGGTAGGGACACCGGCACGTGCAGCTCAATCCGACCCGAACGGAGCAGAGCCGGGTCGATCGCCTCGCGGCGGTTGGTGGCCGCAATGACTAGGAGCGGGGTTTCGGTACCAATGCCATCGAGTTCGCTCAGCAGTTGCCCCAAAACGCGATCGCCCACTCCCCCATCGCCCACGGTGCCCCGGGCTGGGGCAAGGGTATCGATCTCATCGAGAAAAACCACGCAGGGAGCCACCTGTCGTGCTTGGGTGAAGAGGTGCTGCACCGCCTGTTCGGAAGCGCCAACCCATTTCACGATCAGATCGGCGGCATTGACGGCAATAAAATTGGCCCCAACGGCGGTGGCCACGGCCTTGGCCAGAAGGGTTTTGCCACTTCCTGGCGGGCCGTAGAGCAGGATCCCCCGGGGTGATCGCGCTCTTACCCGGGCATAGAGTTCGCTTTGGCTAAAAATTCCGGCGATCGCCTCCTGCAAAGTGCGCTTGACATCCGCCAGTCCCCCGATATCCGACCAGGAAACCCGAGGGATTTCCGGGGTTTGGGCTGTGCGCAAGAGGGCTGGCTTGGTGGTTTTAAGGGCAGCGGTAAAATCTTCGGGCGCAATCTGCAATTGGGGCAATTGGTCGGCCCCAGGCAACTGCTCTAGCTTGGGCACCTGGCGGCGGAGGGCGTGGAGGGCTGCTGTTTGGCACAGTCCTTTGAGATCGGCCCCCACATAGCCGGGGGTTTCATCGGCTAGGGAAGCGAGATCCACCCCATCGGTGAGGGGCATGGGTCGGGTCAGGACTTGGAGAATCTCCAAGCGGGCGGGGCGATCGGGAATGGGGATCAGGAGTTCGCGATCAAACCGTCCGGGGCGGCGCAGAGCCGGATCTAGGGCCTCGGGGCGGTTGGTAGCCGCTAACACAAGTACCCCTTCCCGCGACTGGAACCCATCCATCAAACCGAGCAGCTGGGCCACCAAGCGTTTTTCCACTTCCCCCTCCACGCGATCGCGCCGGGGAACGAGGGCATCCAACTCGTCGATAAAGATCAAACAGGGCGCCTGCCGGCTGGCCGCTGCAAATACTTCCCGGAGGTTCGCCTCCGCCTCGCCATAGTACTTGCTAACCAGCTCGGGAGCCACGACGGACAGACAGGGTATACCGAGGGTTTGGGCCAGCGATCGCGCCAGCAGCGTTTTACCGGTTCCCGGAGCCCCCACCAACAAAATACCCCGGGGTGCCTGAAGCCCCAACTGCCGCAACACATCGGGACGCTTGAGGGGCAGGGCCACCCATTCCTGGAGTTGTTGCCAAACGGCACTGAGACCGCCTAGGGCGATCGGCTCTTGGGGTGCCTCCGGCGGCGGCGTTTGGGGAGTGGCGTTGTAGGAGGCGGGCGCTGAAGCTTGGGGCCGGGGAATGACTCCCCGACGGGGAATGCTGGATAGCGGTCGGGTGGAAACCTGCACCTGGGTTTTAATCTCTCCCCGCTCCACCTTTTCTTCCAGTTGGGCGGCAAGCTCAAGGAGTTGCTCAAAATTTAGTAATTGCTGCAAATCCCGCAACACGTTGCTATCCCCAGTCATTGCCGTTCCTCCGCTGCTGCTGTGATGATAGCGCTTTTACCTGCGATCGCCCCAATTCAAACGTCATCAGGGTCGGGACGCAAAGAAGACCGCTGGCGAAACACAGAAAAAAGCCGCTAGCATTTCGATGTGCTCGCGGGTGCGTTGCCGCTTGCCCGCCAAGACTTCTGACACGATGGATTCGGTTTTGAAAACAGGAACGCGATCCTTTTGCTTTAAATGGCGATCGCCCATCAGCACCTTCAGCAATTCCACGCCGTATATATCAGGAATGAAAACATGGCGTTCCTCACATTCATGGATTAGGCTGGTGGCGGCGGGCAATCTGCATGAGAAGGCGTAATGCTTCATTCACTGCTGCATCATTAGGAAAAGCTTGGGCAACATCAGGATCTAGCAGCACTAAATTTGTCCCTAGGCGATAGCGAGCAATGTATTTACCCCTAACACCTCCGTCCATTTGAGCAAAGTCGTACTCAGAACGTAGATCATCTTCCATTTCGTTCTCAACTTCTTTCTTCATAAAACTTCCTCTCTTGGCGGGTCGCTTTTCGGGCACTTATGATGCGTACTTTTTCTCCTCGGTCAGTATGTGCAACCACTAACAGTTGCCCCAGCTGAGATACACCAACAATAACGTAACGGTTTTCCCCAATAGAATGATCGGGATCGGGAAAAGTTGTGGATAGAGGATCATTAAATACAGTTGCAGCTTCCTGAAAGGAAACACCATGCTTTTTAAGGTTCAACGTTGCTTTGACAGGATTCCATTCAAATTCCATAGGGTATCGCCTATTGTGAGTAGCGCGATCATCAGTGGCTTTCAATTCCACGCAAGCGGTTTTTTTGCACCCTAGGGGAAGATTGCCTTTATCACCAGTGCCAGCAACAATCCCTAGCAACGCAAACCAATTGTTTCCCAGTAGTATAGCTTTCGTATCAATTAATGAATGGGTCAGATGGCATTCTAGCGAGAAAACCCCATGCATCCCCGTGCTGCTCACTGTCAGAGTGCTGCCCTAGTGAAGATTTGCTGCAACCTACCTAATAGATCGCTTAGATCGCTCCCGGAACGCCCCAAGAATATCTGCGTCTGCATGGGTTAGCTCTATAATTTCCCTGAACTCCATGGTAACCCCGCCGATGAAGCCCCTTCAGACCATGCTTTCCCAAGCAACCCAGATGGCAAACCATGCCTCGGTGGTGCTTCGGATGCGGCTGAACCCTCGGGCGCGGGTACCCAAACTTGAAGTACGGGCCGATGCCAATGCCCGCCCTGTGCTCTATGAATTGGTGGGCGATCGCTACACCATTGGGCGGAGCAGCCGATGCGACATTGTGGTGCAAACCCCCTTGGTGAGCCAAATCCATGCGGAACTGGTGCGGGATTCCCAGCGGCGCGGGGCGCGGTTTCTCCTGCGGGATCAGGATTCTACCAATGGCATCTACCGCCAGCGGCAAAAGGTGCAAGCGGTACCCCTGCGGCACAATCTTCGTCTCTCCCTCGGGCCGCCAGAACTCCAAGCTGCCCCCGTGCTGCGGTTTATCGATCCGCCGCCGCTCTTTATGCGGGTGCTGAAATGGTCGGGGATTGGGGTTGCCGGGGCGATCGCCACGGTGGTAGCGGCCATGGTGTTAGAAATTCAGCGGGTACCCGACCTGCGTCCCCTGCCCGTCTCCCAGCAGGGGCCCGTGGAAGTCTTGGATCAGGAGGGGCGCAACCTTGGCCCCGATGCCATCGCCCGCCATACCGAAGCCCGCAGCCTCAGCGAGTTTGGGCGGTTTTTGCCCCAGGCGGTGCTGGCCTCCGAAGACACATCCTACTACTGGCACATTGGCGTTGATCCCTTTTCTGTCGCCCGGGCGATCGTGATGAACGTGCGGGCGGGGCGGTTGCGGGAGGGCGGCAGCACCATCACCCAGCAGTTGGCGCGGAATCTATTGGGCAGTACCTACGTGGGTCGGGAGGATTCGGCGGGGCGCAAGTGGCGGGAAGCGGCGGCGGCGATCAAGCTGAACTTTACCTATTCCAAGGACGAAATTCTGACCTTTTATCTCAATCGCGTCTACCTGGGGAACGGGGTCTACGGCTTCCAGGATGCGGCTCGGCTGTATTTTGGTAAGGCACCCCAGGAGCTGGATCTCTCGGAGGCTGCCACCTTGGTGGGCATTTTGCCAGAACCCGAAACGGCCAATCCCTTTCGCAACAAAAACCGCGCCCTAGAGTACCGCGATCGCGTCTTGAACCGCATGGCCGAACTGGGCATGGTTTCCCGGGAGGAATCCGAGCGGGCGCGGCGGTCGATTTTGCGGCTGAAGGAGGAAAACAAAACCGAATTGCAGGGGACGATCGCCCCCTACTTTTACAGCTACGTGTTTGAGGAATTGGAAGAACAACTCGGCGATCGCTTTGCCCTCGAAGGGAACTTGATCGTAGAGACGGGCTTTGACCCCCGCTTGCAACGGGCATCGGATCGGGCGGTGCAGGCTGCCATTGCCGAGGATGGGGCGGCCGGGGGTTTTTCCCAGGGGGCGATCGTCACCCTCCGCCACGGAACGGGAGAAATTGTGGCCATGACCGGCGGGCGGGACTATCGCACCAGTCAGTTCAACCGCGCTACCCAAGCCAAACGGCAGCCGGGATCGACCTTCAAGCTGTTTGCCTATGCCGCCGCCGTCAACCAGGGCATTTCCCCCTTCACTACCTTTCCCTGCACGGACTATCTGGGGGTAGCTGGCTGTCGTCGGGGGGGCAGCTCTATGGATATGGTGGATGGCTTTGCCTTCTCGGAAAACGTTGTCGCCCTGCGGGTGGCGGAGGCCGCCGGTCTGGGAAATGTGATCCGCACCGCTCGGGCCCTGGGGGTGACCTCGGAGCTAGCCGAAAACCGCAACCTGGCCCTAGGCGGCTTTGAAGTCAGCATGTTGGAGATGGTGGCGGCCTACGGGGCGATCGCCAATGAGGGGCGCTACATCAAACCCCATGCCATCCGCCGCATTCGGGATAGTGGCGACTGCCAAGACCGCAACCGCCGCGAAACCTGTCGCGTGATCTTCGATGCCCAGCAGGATCTCACCCCCCGGCGGGCCCTGTCGGGAGATATCGCCGCCACCCTGCGGGAGATGATGCGGGCGGTGGTTGCGACCGGAACTGGCGTTAATGCCCAGATCCCCCAGGAGATCGTATTGGGGAAGACCGGTACTACCGACAACAGCCGGGATCTGTGGTTTGTGGGCAGCGTCCGGGGGGTCACCGCAGCGGTGTGGCTCGGCAACGATGAGGGGGTGACCAATGGCAGCAGCGCGATCGCCGCTGAGGTTTTTCAGCGTTTCCTCGGCCGCGCCCTAGATGCGACCTAGCCATGCTGCCCTGGAACTGCTGAACTCTGGGGGTTGGGGGTTCCGGTGCGGTGGGGAGCCGTTCCCAAGGGGAGTTGCTCGATTCCAGCCCGGCATTCTGTAGTTCCAGCACGGCAGGGAACGATTCCGGAACGCTAATTCTTAACTCCAAGGCAACGGGAAACGATTCCAGGGAAAACTTTTAGGATTCCAGTCCAACCGGGAACAATTTCAGGCAGGCATTTTGTGGTTCCAGCGTGGCTGGGATTTACTCCAGAGCAGCAGGGAGCGATTCCAGGAAGAACTTCTAGGGTTCCAGCGAGACAGGAAATGATTCCAGCCCAGCATTCCGTGGTTCCAACGTGACTGGGATTTATTCCAGAATGCTAACGTTTCGATTGAGCGGTAGCAGACTGCCTGAAACGGCAAATGAAAAGACTTACGACTATCCGCTCCAATCGGTTGTTATGCTGTCTGTCGCAACAATCAAACCAGTCTTTTGGAATCTCTACCTACAAACACTTTCTCCATTTGCCTTTGTAATGGAGAAAGCATCAAACTCTCCCCCTTCAAACTCACCTGTGACAGTTACTTGTTGTCCAACTGTGATGTGGCGGAATGTATTATCTCCACAAATATCGTAAGAATCAACTATGATGGAACGATTACCACTGTTTAACTGAAATCCATCATCCCAAACTCGATGAACCCTACCAGAAAAGGTAGCACCTTGTGTCTGGGCAACTGCACACTCAGCGGTAAGAATTCCGACAAGCAAAAAGACAAAACTTCCAACAGTTGACTTCATAGGTTAACCACTTTGATCGCCTAGGGCTACATCGCTTACCATACCAGCTTTAAGGGGTTGGAGAATAACGAACTTTTATCATTTGCATTGATAAAACCAGAGATCGCCACGCCACAAACTTCAAACGTCTTCTGATAAACAACTTCTCGCCGCATTAACTCAACCATTGGTTCGGTAAGGTTTTAGCTACTTTCCCACCGATAATTTGCAACCTAACTCTTAACTCCAAGGCGACGGGAAGCCATTCCAGACCGGCATTTTGTGGTGGCAGAATGTCAAAGCCCCAGGACAAACTCCCGCAGGCGATCGCAGCCCCGCCGGATGGTGTCCAGATCCGTGGCATAGGAAAGCCGCACCGTGTCATCCCGACCGAAGGCCACCCCCGGAATCACGGCCACCTGTTTTTCCTCTAGCAGGCGCTGGCAAAACTCCAGGGAGGACAGCCCCAGGGCGCTGATGTTGACAAACAAATAAAACGCCCCATTGGGCTTGATGCAGGTCAGCCGGGGAATGCTCGTCACAAGGTCGTAAATCACGTCCCGCCGCTCGGCAAAGGCCCGCCGCATGGTCTCCACGCAGTCCTGGGGGCCGGTGAGGGCGGCGATCGCCCCAAACTGGGCAAAGGTACACACATTGGAGGTGCTGTGCCCCTGGATTTTAGTGGCGGCCCGAATCACATCGCGATCGCCCGCCAGATAGCCAATGCGCCAGCCGGTCATGGCGTAGGCCTTGGCAAAGCCGCTGCTGACAAAGGTACGGGCAAAAAGCTCCGGCCCCACCGCCCCAATGCTGAGGTGCTCGGCGTCGCCGTAGATGATTTTTTCGTAAATTTCATCGGAGACCACCTGCACCTGGGGATGCTGCAGCAACACCGCGGTGATCGCCCGAATTTCGGCGGGGGTATAAACCATCCCCGTGGGATTGCTGGGGGAATTGAGTACCAGCAGCTTGGTTTTTGGCGTGAGGGTTGCCGCCAACTGCTCCGGCGTGATGCGATAGCCATGGCGCTCCTCCGTGGGCACCAGCACCGGCACCCCCTGGGCCAGCTTCACCATTTCCGGGTAGCTCACCCAGTAGGGCGACGGAATAACCACTTCATCCCCGGCACTGAGCAGCGCCATCATCAGGTTGTAGAGAGAATGCTTGCCGCCGTTGGTGACCAGCACCTGGTCGGGCGTAAAGGGCAGTTGGTTATCTTGATGGAGTTTGGTGGCGATCGCCGCTCTGAGGGCCGGCTCCCCCGCCGCCGGGCCGTAGCGGGTTTTGCCCTGATCTAGGGCGGTCTTGGCAGCTTCGCGGATGTGGGCGGGGGTATCAAAATCCGGCTCGCCGGCACTGAAACTGCACACATCGACCCCCTCTGCCTTCAAAGCCTTAGCCTTTGCATCGATGGCCAAAGTCAGGGAAGGGGAAACCAAATCAACCCGAGCTGCTAACTGCATTGATAACGCTGAATTTTTGACGTAGAGCAAAGCATATCAAACTTCGGCGGAGGCGCAGGGCGCTACGTCAGGGATCCTTTAACTTTGGGGCGGTTGGGAATCCCGGGGAAAGCCTTTGATCAAGCCGCTTTCAATCATCAACCCCACCCCGGCATTGATCGCAATCAGGCTGAGGGTGCCGGGCCAAAACCACGCGCCACCCTGAATCTTGGTCGCTAGGGCTTCGCCGAACAAGCACAGCCCAAAGGGAAATAGCAGAATCCCCACTTGGGCCTTGAGATACCAGATCAATTTGCGGTTCACAATCCGTTACGGTCGTAAGTACAGCGCCGATTGTGCCATAGGATGCTGCCTCCGGCAATGGTGCGCCCTAGGCGGGGGCATAGAGGATCAGCCCGTTGCCAGAGGGGTCGAGGATGGTGCATTCCCGCAGCCCCCAGGGTTGCAGCTCCGGTTGCCCCGGATAGTACTGGGAATAGGGGGACAACCGCAGGCGATCGAGGAAGGCCTCTAAATCGGGAACCTCAATGCGGATCCGGGTACCGGGGGTGCCATCGCCGTGGTGCTCCGAAAGGTGCAGCAGGCACTGCCCCTGGGAAATTTGCATGTAGAGGGGCATCTGGGGAGCAAAGCGGTGCTCCCAATCCACCTCAAACCCCAGGTACTGGATGTAGAACTCTTTGGCCTTGGTTTCATCAAAGGAGCGCAGGATGGGGATGGGTGGGCCCATGGGGAGCAGTTAGTTTAGGGCCACAAAATTATAGGGCGCGGTGAAGCTGTTGTAGCGAATCCGCAGCCGCCGCTCTAGGCTTTGATCGAGGGCTTCGACGGCGGCGGCAAATTCCGGCTCTCGGCTGTCGTCAATCAAAAAGGCGGCATTGAAGATCATGTTTTCAGTCAGGAGCTCGCCGGGGGCATAGTCGTGGCTGAGGGGGCGCAGGGCGTCGAGAAAGGTTTGGCAGAGGTGGTTTTGGTGCTCGCTGAGCAGGGCTTCTAGCTCCTGTCCCAGGCTGATGGCTTCGTCCATAGTGAGGGGGCGACCCTTGAGGGCATCGCGGCGTTCTTGGAGGTCGGGATTGGCTTCAAGGAGGCGGTTGAGTTCGGCGGTTTGCTCCCAGAAGAGTTTGATCCCCACTTCCCGCTTGCCGACCAGCTTGTGCAGCAGCGCCTGGAGGTGGGACTGCTGGGGCTGGATTAGATCTTGGTGCACCTGCTCCCAGGAGGAGACGACCAGCCCAAATTGCAGGGGCAGGGGTACGGCGATCGCATTGGGAAGGTGCTCCATCAGGGTTTCGAGGACGCGCTCGTGGGTGAGGAGGTGGCTGCGGCTGGCCAGGAAGCGTTCCTGGGTGGTGTCGCTGTAGGCGATCGCCAGGGGCGGACAGGGGTGGATCTGCACTGGGGCGTCACCCATGCCAGAAATGGAGGGCAGGGGGTGGGGGAGGGGGTG
>DBAX01000041.1 GCA_002291895.1 Cyanobacteria bacterium UBA999 | reverse complement strand
CCCCTAGCCGGAGCCCCCCCCGCTCCCCGGCTCCCCCCCTGGCGGTTTTTGTTGATGAAGCAAGCCTTTGCCCAGCTCAAACAGCCCCAGGGCTGGGATCGTCTCCTAGAGATCATTGCGGCGGCGATCGCCTATTTTGCCCGCCAACCCAAACCCCCTAGACTCGGGGGAGATTTCAGCCAAGACTGGCCCAGCCTCTCCGACGTCCCGAGCGATCGCCCCCAGATCGTCCGCGCCCCAGCTCCCCTCTGGACGGAGTTTCCCGAAGAGCCGGAGTTGGACCCTACCCCCATGGCCGCCTGGATCGACACCCGGGCCACCTTCCTTGGCTACGCCCACGGCCCGATCATGACCCTCCTCTATGGCCTCGACCGCTGGCTCGCCCGCCTCGAACGCTGGCTGCGGCGGTTTTGGCGTTGGCTGACCACCTACAAATCTTTTTGATTGCTTAAGCCATCCCCTCCCCGCCGCCGTACTACGATAGGCGCGTTCCCTCTGTGATTAGCCCCATGGGTGCCATTAACCAAGAAGAGATTTTGGCGAGCTTCCGCATTCTGGTGGCCATGGCCCAAGCCGATGGCAAGCTCCTCGACCAAGAGCGTCAGAGCCTGAGCGAGGCCTTTAGCGAAATCAATTTGGCCCAAGCCGCCCTCTCCATCGATGACCTCCTAGAGGAGCAGCACGACATCCAGCAGCTTTTGTCCCAGGTGCAGAGCGAAACCGCCCGTCAGTTGGTCTACCAGTCGGCCCACATGATGGCCTACATTGACGGCGAGTGCAGCCCCGAAGAGCAAAGCCTGCTCGGCCAAATTGGCAGTACCATCACCCACGGGCATCTCTGGGGCAAAGCCGACTGGCTGAAACGCCTGGAGGAAACCAACTACCATTCCACCATCGGCGATCGCATGCGCACCCTGACCCAAACCCAATCCCGGGCCGAGGTCATCTCCGATCTGATTGTCGATTCCAGTCTCATGAATGCGGTGCTTGGGGCGTTTCCTGTTCCCCTAGCGGCGATCGCCTTCGACCTGCTGATCTACTGGAATCAACTGGATCTGGCCCAGGCCATTGGCGAACAGTGGGGCTACCGTCGCACCCGGGAAGATCTCAAGCAGGCGTTCATGAAAAGCATCGGCTTTAGCGGGCTGCGCATTGCTACCAGCAACCTAGCCAAGTTCGTGCCCTACCTGGGTATGGCCTACGGTGGTACCACGGCCTACGGCAGCACCTGGGCGATCGGCAAGGTGGCCAACCAATACTTTGCCAACGGTGGCACCATGGATGCCCAAACCCTCAAAGACAGCTTCAGGCAAGCCAAACAAGAGGGAGTGCGGCAGTATGGCGAAAGTACCGAGGCGATCGCCGCCAAGCAGGCCGAACTCTCCCCCAAAATCCAGACCCTCCAGGAGGCTCTGCAACGCGGAGAGCTTACCGAGGCCGAATATTTGGAGCGCCTCAAGCAAATCCTCTAAACCTCAAAGCGGTCAGCATCCGGTGCTAGAGTGAACTGAGGTTTTTATCATGGGACTGCCAGTGTGGCTAATCCGCAGCAACTCCAACTCCTCCGATCTAGTGTCCCGGCATGGAACCAGTGGCGCAGCCGCAACAGTAAGGCTTCCATTGACCTCAGCTACGCTGACCTGTCGGGGTCATCGCTTCTGGGAGCTAACCTCACGGGCGCCAATTTGCGGGGTGCCAACCTCAACCAGAGCATTTTGATTCGAGCGATCTTGGTGGGCACCAACCTCAGTGAAGCCCAGCTTGAAGGCGCTAACTTCAGCGGGGCCCTGGTGGCCGGCGCTTATTTTAACCAAGCGATCCTGACGGGGGTGAACTTTGTCCAAGCTAATTTAGCGGAAACCTACTTCCGCGAAGCGCGGCTGGTACAGAGCAATTTCGCCGGAGCCGCCCTCAGCGGAGCTGACCTCAGTGGCGCAAACCTCGCCAGCAGCAACCTTAGCGGTGCCCACCTTAGCGCCACCAACTTTAGCGGCACCAACCTCATTAAGTCCAATCTGAGCGAGGTCTACATGGTGGGCTCCAACCTCACCCGCGCCAACTGCTACCAAGCCAACATGGCCGGCGCCGATTTAAGCCGCACGCTGATGAGTGGAGCTTGCCTGAATGAAGTGGATCTCAGCAATGCGGTTATGGTTGGCGTTGATTTGAAGATGGCCGAAATGAGCGGGGCTAACCTGTTTGCGGTGGATCTCTATGGGGCCAATTTGATCCAGGCTGACCTCAAAGTGGCCAACCTGCGCCTGGCCAACCTCAGCTCCGCCAACATGTATGGGGTCAACCTCTACGGTGCGGATCTGAGAAATGCGGAACTGATCTGCGCTTTCATCAACGATGCCTACCTCTACGGTGCCGATCTCAGTTGGGCCAATTTGATTCAAGCGGATCTCTGCGGCTCCGATCTGCGATCAACGGATTTAACCTCTGCCAACCTTCAGGACACGAAGCTCGAAGGTGCCAATCTCAAAGATGCCACGATGCCCGATGGCACACCCTATGGTTCCGATGGCGATCGCCGGTAGATCACAAAGCGCCGTTGCCGATTGAGGACGTAAATCTGTTCTAGGGAAGCGGGTTTGGGCGGTTGGGCCGTAACTTCGTAGAGGCGGTTGTCGGCCGGAGCCTGCCAGTAGATCACCTGTCCGTTCGCTCGCTGCCCGTCCGTGCGAAAGCGCCCTGCGTCCGGTGCCGATGCATACTGCAGGGTGTAGGTCAGTCCACGGTAGGTCAGTTGGCTGGGCAGCCCCAGCCCCAACAGGAAGCGATCGCGCGTACCGGGTTGGCTAAAAAAAGTTGTCAGGCTGCGGGCCCAGCTATTGGCTAGATCCCGGGCTGAGGTGAAGCCCTGCGCCTCGGCATCGGCGGCGGTGACTTCCAAAAGTGCTTGTCCCTGGAGGCGAATGGTGACCGAAGTCTCCGGTTTGGCGGCGGGACGGGCGGGAACCACATCGATTCGCCAGGGCTGCCGCGGATTGAGCCGCCCGATCAGGGTGGTTAAACGCTCGCTCAGTTGCAGCAGACGGCTGGCGGGTTGGGGGGTGCTGAAGGTAAGCAGGGTTTGCCCCTGGAATTGCCAACGGCTTTCGCTCTGGGCATCGGCCGTGCCGCTCCAGAGAACCAGGGCGATCGCGATAGGATAAATCAACTGCTTCATGGTGGTTCTATGCTTGCTAAACGCATCGTACCCTGCCTCGACGTCCATGGGGGGCGGGTTGTAAAGGGAATTAACTTTGTGGATCTGCGCGACGCGGGGGATCCGGTGTCCCTAGCCCAGGTTTACGATGGGGCCGGGGCTGATGAGTTGGTTTTTCTGGATATCACCGCCACCCACGAGCAGCGCCCCGCCATTTTGGATGTGGTCTACCGGACGGCGGAGCAGGTGTTTATGCCCCTGACGGTCGGAGGTGGTCTGCGGGACATAGCTGGAATTCGGGAACTGCTGCGGGCGGGGGCCGATAAGGTGAGCCTCAACTCGGCGGCGGTACGATCGCCCGATTTGATCAATGCCAGTAGCGATCGCTTCGGCAACCAGTGCATTGTGGTGGCGATCGACGCGCGGCGGCGTTCCTCCCAAAATCCTAACGAGCCGCCTGCGTGGGAGGTTTACGTGCGCGGTGGGCGGGAAAATACGGGCAGGGATGCCGTGGCCTGGGCGATCGAGGCCGTGCAGCGGGGGGCGGGCGAACTGCTGGTCACCAGTATGGATGCCGATGGCACCCAGGCGGGCTACGACCTGGACCTAACCCGGGCGATCGCCGAGGCCGTCACCGTACCCGTGATCGCCTCCGGTGGGGCGGGCACCTGCGCCCACATCGCCGCTGCCCTTACCGAGGGGCGGGCCGAGGCGGCGCTGTTGGCTTCCCTGCTCCACTACGGACAGCTATCCATCGCTGAAATTAAGGCCTACCTGCAGCAGCACCACATCCCCGTACGGCCCATCCATGGGTGAGCCCCTGCTGCGGATTGGCGACCTCAGCTTTGCCTATCCCGGACGCCCCCCGCTGCTGCGCCACCTCTCCCTCACTATGCCCCGCGGGCAAAAGATTGGGCTGATGGGCCTCAATGGAGCCGGGAAAACCACCCTGTTGCACCTCATCGCCGGACTGCTGCCCCACCAAGGCGGCACGATCCACCTCCTCGATCGCCCCGTCACCTATCCCCAGATTCCCCGGCAGGTGGGGTTGGTGATGCAAAACCCCGACGACCAGCTTTTTACCCTTTCTGTGGCGGAAGATGTGGCCTTTGGTCCGCGCAACCTGGGCTACGAACCGGCGGCCGTTGCCGCCCAAGTGAGCAAAATGCTGCACCTCACGGGTACAGAATCCCTCCGCGATCTGCCCCCCCACCACCTATCCGGGGGCGAAAAGCGGATGGTGGCCATCGCCGCCGTTTTAGCCTGCGACCCCCAACTGGTGCTCTACGATGAGCCCAGTGCCAATCTTGACCTGCGATCGCGCCGTCGCCTAATCGCATTCTTGCGAGATCTGCCCCAAAGCTCTATCCTGTCCTCCCATGACCCAGGCTTTATCTGCCAAACCTGCGATCGCCTCATTCTGCTAGCCGAAGGGTGCATCCGCGTCGATGGCCCCCCTGAGGTTGTGTGGCCGGCTGCCGAATCCTACCTTACCTAACAAACTGCTTCCTACCATGATTTCATCCCGCGCTGCTCTGTATTTCTTGTTGGGAACTGTTCCCCTAGGAATGGTACCCCCGGCCGCCCAGGCCTTTGAGGGCGATTTTTGCCAAGCAACCCCGGCGGCGATCGCCCAAAAAAACCAAGCCCGCCAAGCGGCCCTAGCCAGCCAAGCCACTCCCGAAGCCCGCGCCGCCTACGAAGCCCTGCTGCGCCAACAGGCGATCGCCCTCCAGGAATGCCGCCGCCAATCCCCCATCCGCCGCCAGGCAATCTGGTTGCGACTGCACTCCTGCGATCTGCGGCCCGACAATCTGGAACTGGTGCTTGATCGCATCGTGGATCGTGGCTACAACCACGTCTACGTGGAAACGATCTTTGATGGGCGGGTGCTGCTGCCCCAAGCTGAAAACCAAACCGTGTGGCGCTCCGTGATCGACACCCCCGGACTGGAGCAGGCCGACCTGTGGCAGCGGGTACTGGAACGGGGAAGGAGGCGCGGACTCCGGGTCTACGGATGGGTGCACACCCTCAATTTTGGCTTTGCCTACGGACAACGACCCGACCGTCGGGAGGCGATCGCCCGCAACGGCAAGGGGCAGAGCACCATTGAAGTTTTAGAGGAACAGCGCCGCAACCCCGACACCCCCGTCCTCACCACGGATCAAACCTTTGCCGATCCCTACAGCGAGCAAGCCCGCAACGACCTGCTCCAGGCCCTGCGCCCCCTGCTGCAACGCCGCCCCGATGGCGTCCTGTTCGATTACGTGCGCTACAAGCGGAGTGTGGGCTCCGCCTCGGTGGTCAGCAACGTGCGCTCCCTGTGGGTCTATGGCTCTAGCTCCCAAGCCGCCCTGCTCGACCGCGCCACCAATGGCTCCGGGCGGGAACTCCTGCAGCGCTTCCTGCGGCAAGGATTTCTCACCGACAACGATCTGCGCCAAGTGCGCCAAGCCTTTCCTAAGGAACGCGAACCCCTCTGGCAGGGACGTCCTACCCCGCCGCCAACGGCCAAACCCCGCCCCTGGAACCGCATCAGCCTGTCCACCCAACTGTGGCAACTGGCCATTAGCCATGCTTTTAGGGGGGTTTTAGAATTTGTGGCCACGGCCACCGCGCCGGTACAGCAGCAGGGAATTCCGGCGGGCGTGGTCTTTTTCCCCGAAGGCAACCGGGCCATCAATAGCGGTTGGGATTCCCGACTCCAACCCTGGAACCAATTTCCCAGCACCCTGGAATGGCACCCCATGGTCTATGCCGCCTGCGGTCAGGTGGATTGCATTGCCGCCCAGGTAACTACTGTTGTGGCCGCGGCCGCCGAGCAAACTGCGGTGCTGCCCGTCCTAATTGGGCGGTGGGGAGAACGCTTTGAAAATCGCCCACCCCTAGAGGCGCAAATGCGCGGGATTAGGGCCGTAGCCCCCAGGGTTACCGGCTTTAGCCACTTTGCCTTCAATTGGCAGGAACCGGAACTGGAGCGATCGCGCCGTACCTGCAGCCCCCCTAGGTCTTGAGCTTTGGGAATATCTGGGTAGGTTCTGCAGTACCCTATGGGGGAAGCATTAGGCACCTAAAAGGAGGATGGCGGACGTGACACCGGAACTGCAGCGGCTGCGGGAAGAAATGGGAGAACTCCTCGATGCGATCGCCCTGGAGATTGCCCCCCATCCCAACTGGGAGGAACCCTCCGATACGAGCTACCTCACGGAGCAGGACAGGGCAAACCCGGACATCATGGCCAACATTGAGGCGATGCTAGCCACCAATAGCCGTATTGCTTGGTTTGGCAAGGATGAGGAAGGGTTTGTGGGGCTGTGGCGGGGAACGGAGGATCGCCCCCTGCCCGAGTGCCCCGTGCTGCGGCTAGATACTGAAGGGCAGTACACCCTGATCGCCAGAACCATCGCCGACTATATTCTGCTCTCCTTCGACGATGAACAGTGGGACATCATCCGCGAGATGCTGACTGGGGCAGGTTTTGCGGTGGCAGAATCCCCCAAGGATATCGAGGATTCCCTGGGAGGGTTAGAAGACCCCAATGCCTTTCGCCATCAGCAGTACAACGCAGCGCGGCAGAACAGAGGTCTGGAGCCCGTCCCCTAGGACAAAAACGCACTTCAGTGGGCTTTTAACGAACACCAGTGCGTTTTAAGGGAACTCAAGTACGTTGAAACCGAACTCCGGTGGGTTTTAGGTGAACCGCAGTGCGCTTTGCCCGAACACCAGTGCGTTTTAAGGGAACTCAAGTACGTTGAAACCGAACTCCGGTGGGTTTTTGGCGTTACCCTCTCTCCGCGCTTCTGTCTTAGAAATGGAGGAGTCGGGCGATCACTCTAATTAATCTTTGACTTTAGCAAGATAACGACCCAAATCAGCGGCGGCACATAACCTCGGCATCTCCACCGACCATCTTTATTCCGTCCGCTGCATTTGGATTGTTAGACCGACGCGATCGCCGTCTCATGTACTGACTTCCTGCTCCTTCTACTGTCCGCGTCCCGGTTTACAATCTACAAACCCCAATGCGTCTGTATCTAGAAAACTGGCAATCGCCATCTCAACCACTGCTTCGATCGGATATTCAATTTCAGCAGCACGTTCAACCAAAGCAGCGCGAATCCGTTCAGGCAAGCGTTCTAGAATAGCTTCGGCATCAGCAAGGGAAAGTTGTTCATGAAGTTTAGCTTGCATAATCACATCTCCGTTGGAATTTGAACGTTATATGGCGGTTCAGTGGCTCTAAGAATAATCGCTTCTAGCTCCAATAATAGCGCAGGGTTTTTCCAGTGCGAAATCAACTGCATTGCAATCCGGACATCCTCATCGTTATATTTGTCTAGCCATGCCCACAAAAAAGCCTTATGCCCTCCACTGAAACGCCCCCGCAAGCTTTTAGTTTTACCAATGTAAAGTAGCCCATCCATTCTATGCCGGATTGCGTAGATGCCAGGACGAGGAGAAATATTCTCGAACTCACGATTCAAGGGTTGGCATTGCTCAAACGGAGTAAAGGCGATCGCATTTAAAACCCTTCGGGCTTGGTCTTGCAGTTCAAAGTCGCTTATTGTCATTGGCAGAAGAAGGATGATGGAGTGGTTGTAGAAGATTGTTGTGATTCACTCTACACCAAAGAGGTTAAGCTGGGACTCACTGCGCGAATCAACGCCAGAGAGGAGAATAGCAGTCCTTGCATCAAATCGATCCCTCAACTCTTGAAGTGCTTGAGGTGAAGCACTTTGAATTGATCGATCTCCAACAAAACACTCGAAGTGTTCTTTATAAAACTGTCTCATCGGTCGGCTCGTTAACTCATGAGGATTACAACTCCTTGCGCCGAGTGCTTCTACTGCTGGAACCACAGAAATTCCTGATTGCTGAGAATACAGAAATACATAGGATGCAGAAGAGAACTTGAGCATCTTTTCACACTGTTCGCGCGTCTTTTCAAAATTTGCGTTACCAAAGTTTTTACTTGGTTCAATTAACTTTGCTTGTGCTAGAAACCCCTTTTTAACCTGGTAGCCTTGAAGATCAAGTTCTAACGCAGCGAGAAAGTCTGCTCCATAATTACTTTCCTGGCTTCCACGTCCCCTATCTGTCAGTGTTTTAGCTTGCCATCTTACCCCTGCGATTGTTTTGTGATCGAGAAGATATTGCATAACTCCTAAAAGTTGATCTGTGACAGCAGGTTCTTATTCAATTCTATCACTAATCAGATCTTCTAGTGTTACTCTCTCCGCTTCACGAATCTTATTTAGCAGTTGGTTAACAAGTCTCTGATTATTAATCATAGAATATTGGATTAAGCAAAGGTTGCATCAATAAAGTTTCTGAACTTGGTCTATCATCTCACAAACGGACAGACTCCAAATACTATCCCGTCTGATCAAAGGTCTAACTAGTAGATATGCGGCGGGTGATCGCATAACACTTTCAAGTTTTGAGGCTGCAAACCTTGTGTCTATAGTAACTTGAGAGAGCCTAACGCACTTGGCGAGAGCATCAACTCCGGCAAGGCACCTTTAGGCCAAGCTGCCGCCTATCTCTCCCCAAAATACACACTTTGAGGCTTGCAGAATAAGGACGGTACAAAAAGTGAAATCCTATCCTCTCCGTATGGTGGGGGTGGGGTCATTTTTTAGTCTGGGCCAACTCCATCGTTCCGTACAAGTGGGCCCCCCACACCGTTTCCCCCGCTTTGAGGTCGGCGGGGATGAGTTCGCTCAGGTAGGTGCCCGCCGCTGCCGGTTTGTCGGGTTAGCACAGCCACCGGTGTAGCGCCTTGTGCGGATCCGGGAGTTGGGCGATCGCCGTGTAGTAGTAGTCCCGCCAACCACGGGCCGGCAATCCGGCAAACACCATTAAATTTAGGGGGTACTGGTCGCTATCGCTGCACCGGCGGAAGTCGTCCCGCAGAAGAAAAGTTGGCTTCTGTAGGGCGATCGCATAGCCCACTTCCACCATCACCCCTTCATCCGGGGGCGATCCGTTGACAACCGCAAACAGACCATCGCAGGCAGCCACATCGGCCAGATCCCGTTGCGCGATTTGGTAAGCCCAGTCCTCCTGGGTTGGGTCAATGGTGTTGTTGCGGGCAAAGGGTTCCCACACCTCCGCGCCCAAGGCGGTAAGGGCATCGATTAGGGGCGGCAGCAGCAGTTCCCGTTGCTGCAACGAAAAGCCATAGGGATTGGCGAGATAGAGCTTTTTGGCACTCATGAAGCACCTAGGTCAAAACGAAGCACGGGCATGGGTAGAAAGGGCAGCGGATCGACACGCCCCTCCTGGGGTAGGTGCACCTCAAAGTGAAGGTGGGGGCCCGTGCTCCGACCGGTGCTGCCGACCTCGGCGATCGCCTGTCCCCGGGTGACCGACTGGCCCTTTTCCACCAGCACGCGGCTGGCATGGGCATAGAGGGTCACCTTGCCCGAAGGATGGCGCACCTCCACCCGATTGCCAAAGCCGCTATCGTCCCAACCCGCCTCCGTCACAACGCCCTCTTCCGCCGCAAAAATCGGACTGCCCGGAGCAGCAGCAATATCAATACCCCGGTGCATCCGCCGCACGCCATCGATGGGATGGATCCGCCAGCCAAAGGGTGAAGAAAGCTCCCCCTGGGCCGGCCATAGCAGGGGTGCAGCAATTTGGGCATTGGCAGCGGCGATCGCCCGCGGCAGGTACAGCACCCATTCCCCCGGCTGGGCCGTGCGCAGGCGCAAATCCTGGGCATCAATAGCAACTGCGTTCTGGGATAGCTCAATCACCAGGCGGGTAGTCGTGGCATCCACCTGACCCACGCGCAGCGCCTGTACCCCCCGCCCCAGGGTGCGGCTAAAGGTTTCTCCGCGAAACTCCGTATTGGGTAGGTCAATCACGATGCGCGGTGGGTTGGATAGCAGCGCACCACGGGGTTCCACATCGCTGGACAGGGAAAAGTGGACTTGATTTTGGGAAACATCGTAGACCAAGGACTTGAGACGGTTGGCCCAAACCTCCGGCACTGCGCAAACCAACACCAGGGTAGGGAGCCACCACAATCTTTTGCAGTTCATTGGAGGAGCGCCAAATAGAACGTCGACACTATAGCGCAGTCCTTAGAGATTGCTGCTCCGAATTTACGCTGAACTTTAGGAAATTGTAGTTTTTGGGTTTTTTGGGCGAAGTGCGCTCAGGGTAGCACCATGGGTCACCGGAACGAACTCTATCGCTGCTAGTCCCACATTTCCTTGAGTAAGGAAGTTAGCGATGAAGTTAGTCATGGAATTTGCGGAGCGGAGTCGCAAGCAACGGGGATCGTCCTGCCTTTAATAGCGCGTTCCCTGCCATAGGCGATGCAGGATTTTAGGACAGGCAGGCAAAAAGGCGAAGGAGGAGTTTCTCGGTGGTGCCGGGGCTATCGCCACGAAAAACGTGCGGGTAGTGCCCGGGGGGCATTTCCTCCCCAGAGCGGCGCACCGCCTGCCAATTGAGCGTTTGGGAAAGCTGGCTAAACTCGGTGGAAGGTGCCCCAGGGCGATCGCCCTGGCGATGATGCAAACCGCGATAAATGCGCTGTTGGGTAGACCACCCGTACCGGCGATCGCTCGCTTCTTGCCACAGGAGATCCACGGCTTTAACCGTGGCGCAGACCTGGGGTGTCCATTGGTCGAGGTAAAAAATGCTGTGGCTCCCCATGCTGTGCAGCAGGAGTTGCTGGGTTTCCTGCTCGGCGAGATCCCATTTTTTTTGGCTGAGCACTTGGCGGAGGCGTTCTAGGCGATCGGCGGAGGGCGAGCCCCATAGCCGTTGCCCCAGTTCTAGCCCAAACTGCTGAACACCGATAAGCGCAAGGGTGAGGGCCCCCACCAGACCCAAACTGCCCAGGAGAAGCCTTCGCGGTGCTGGGTGCAAAGCCCGCTGCACTTCGGCAACGCTGGCGTAGCGCTGGTTGAGGTCGAGGGCTACCATGCGGTCTAGGATGGGTTCTAGGTGGCGATCGCGTTCCTTGAGGTGCTGCTTCCAGAGCAACTGCCCCGTGGCGGAGCGCACGAACTGATTGGGGGGCACTCCAGTCAGGGATTGAATGATCACCATGCCTAGGGCATAGAGATCGCTGCTGTAGGTAGCCCGCCCCACTTCCTGTTCCTTGGCCATGTAGCCCACGGTGCCGATGGCCATGGGTAATTCCCGGGAACAGGGATAGGATTGCACGGTGCCAAAGTCGATGAGCATGACCGCGCCATCCCGGGTGCGGCGCATTAAATTTGCTGGTTTGATGTCCCGGTGGATCAACTGGGCCTGGTGCACCACATCGAGGGCCACCAGCACGTCGTCGAGCAGGGCGCGGGCCTTGGCTTGGGGCATGGCAAGGCCAATGGGCAGCTCCATCAGCAGGGAATGGCCGTCGATCCATTCCTGCACCAGATACAGTTCCTGCTGTTCCTGGAAGTAGGCCAATAGCTGAGGAATGCGATCGTGATTGCCTAGGGCTTGCAGCGCTTCGGCTTCGGCCTGAAACATTTCTTGGGCAGCTTTAAGCACCCCATTGTCGTCACGAATTGGGCAGAGGTGCTTCACCACGCAGGTGGGAGTGCCGGGAAGGCGGGTGTCGATCGCCAAGTAGGTTTGGGAAAAACCCCCAGCCGCTAATTTATCCAAAATGAAGTAGCGACCATCGAGGGTGGTTCCGATCAGACTATTCCCGGTTGACATACCTCACTTCGATGATGTCCTCGCCGTCGTCTTCGTCCTCATCATAGTCGTCTTCGTCATAATCTGGATCTTCGGCTTCGTTATCGAAGGATTCGGCCGGGGGCAGCCAACGACTGCTGAGCTGCAAGACCAGGGTGCTGCAGGCCCAGGCCGAAACGCCACCACTCGCGGCCGCCGCGATGCAAGCCACACCCAAGGGCATGGGGGCGCTGACCAGCCCCAGAAAATGAAGGGATACCGTGGAGTCGCTGTTCTGCACCCCTAGCAGCACCGCCATACCTAGCACCGCGGCCCAATAGACGCGCACCCTAGGACTCTAGCTGGGCCAGCATAGCCTGGGGATCCCAGTAGGCACGAATCTCTTGGATTTGGGGCGTGGCATTCACCACAAAAAGGTCGATGCCCTCAAATACCGTGGTGCCGCCCTTGGGGGTATGGCCGGTAGCAGTCCATTTGACGCCTACTTCACCGTTGGGGGCGATCGCCACAAAGGTTTCGCGGATGTCGAGACTGGCAAAGAGCCCCTTCATGGCCGTAAAGGACTCGGCCATAGCGGCTTTGCCCTGGGTCGTAGTGATGCCCACGGGGTCATGGTTGGTTACATCCTCCGCAAGGGCTGCCAGATAGGCCGCATCGTCGAGGGCCCGGATGGCAGCAAAATAATCGGCGATCAGTTGGGCAATTTCCGCCGGGTTCGCAGTGCTAGCTGTCATAGTCAACGGCTACCTCTGCTAGTTCCTGGGCAGTGCCCACAAAGGGGTTATCGGCAGTTAAAAACAGCAGACAGTGGCATTCCTTGCGCTCCCGCATCGGCACGCAGGGGCAATTCCAATAGGTGTTTTTCACTTCTGCTTCCTTGTCTTCATAAAAACGACAGGGGCACAATGGGGCACCCAATTCTTCTTTATGCTTAGCTAGTCCTTCGATGACTGCTGTGGTAATGCTGGGGTCGCTGCAAAAGTAGGTGTCGGAGCGCTTAGCGTAGGTTTCCGCAAACTTGCGCATAGCTTCAAAATTCTTTACAGATGCTTTGTTTTTACCGCGTTTATCTTCTTGATTCATGGAATTTTGGCGTTTTTCCTAATAATGTACACCACTTTGTTCTGCATTTTGGAGGGGTTGGGAGCCATCGCCATCGGGGAAACTTGCTAGAGTGATAAATAATATGGTGATAAAACATTAAAAAAATGAATAGAACCAAGCTCTTAACTCAGGGAATTGCCGGCATAGGAATTTTAGGGTGCGCCATGGCCTGGGCTGGGGGGCTGGGAGCCCAGGAGCAATCTAAGGTGGGAACGCCGCGATCGCTGCCCCTGCTCCAAACGCGGGCCCGCCCCCCCTTAGCGAGTGAAACTCTCTATCTGGGCATGACTGAAACCGATTTTTTTGCCTACGCCCGCAACCACAACTGGGCGGCGGTGACCTCAAGGTTTGTGGCTGAACATGGTCTGCATCGGCTCCAGCCCGGCGGTGAGGGTCTGTATACCCTGGATGCGCAGTTGGTCTACGCTAAGGGCTTTGTGGCCGATGTGTACTTCAGCGATCGCCGCTTGGTGGGGATGCGGTTGGTGGCCGATACGCGCGATCGCCCCCTGACCCTTCCGGACTTGTTTCGTTTGACCCAGGCTTGGTTTCCCGACCAAATGCTGAGCGTGATCTACCAAGTGCTGCCCCAGGATCGCCAGCAAACGGTGGTGGAGTCCCTCATTGGCACCATTCCCCATGTTTTTCGCCAGGAGATGGGGCGGGCGGCCCTGCCCTACTGCCGGGCGGTGGTTTTTTCCCGGGCGATCGCCGCGACTCCCCTGACAACCTGTCCCCAGCATCGTCTTTCAGCAATGTTTTTCGCTAATCTAGGTGCTGATGCCCATTCCTAATTCTCTGCTATGACCCAAAAGCGCGTTCTTTCTGGGGTGCAGCCCACTGGCAACCTGCACGTCGGTAACTACTTTGGTTCCATTCGCAACTGGGTCACCATTCAAGACACCTACGAAAATTTCTTTTGCGTGGTCGACCTCCATGCCATTACCGTACCCCACGAACCCGCCCGCCTGGCTGAACACACCCGCAACACCGCGGCGCTCTATTTTGCCTGCGGCATTGACCCCCAGCGCTCGACGGTGTTTGTGCAGTCCCACGTCCCTGCCCACAGCGAACTGGCTTGGTTGCTCAACTGCGTGACGCCCCTTAACTGGTTGGAGCGGATGATCCAATTTAAGGAAAAAGCCCTCAAGCAGGGGGAGCAGGTCGGTGTTGGGCTGCTGGACTATCCGGTGCTGATGGCGGCGGATATTTTGCTCTACCAAGCGGACTTGGTGCCCGTTGGCGAAGACCAAAAGCAGCATTTGGAGCTGACCCGCGACATTGTGGTGCGGATGAACGACCAATTTGGCAGCCCGGAGCAACCGGTCTTTCGGATGCCAGAGCCCCTCGTGCGGGCAGAAGGGGCCCGGGTGATGAGTTTGGCCGATGGCAGCAAAAAAATGTCCAAGTCCGATCCTGCGGAACTCAGCCGTCTGGAACTGCTCGATCGCCCGGATGAAATTCAGAAAAAAATCAAGCGCTGCAAAACCGACGCCGGTCGGGAACTGGTCTTCGATGACCCCGAGCGCCCCGAATGCCACAACCTGATGACCCTTTACCAACTTTTTACGGGGCAGACCAAGGAGGCGGTACAGGCAGAGTGTGCCAACCTGCGGGGCTGGGGCGATTTTAAAACCCGGTTGACGGATGCGGCGATCGCCCATTTGGAGCCAATTCAAGCCAAGTACCGCGCGGTGACGGACGAGCCGGGCTACCTTGAGGAGCAATTGCGCCGGGGACGGGAGCAGGCCGAGGCGAGCGCTGGCGCTACCCTGTCCCGATGCCGGGATGCCCTGGGCTTTTTGCGCCCCTGAGGATGCGTCGTCGGCGATCGCCCGCAGCAACTCCTCCACCCGCAGTTTGACCCGATCGCGAACCTCCCGGAATTTTTCGAGCCCTTCTCCCTCGGGATCGGCCAACTGCCAATCCGCGAATATGGGGCGGGTTAGCTACTCCGGCGGCAGGTGAACCCCACAGCCGCATAGGGAGAGCGCGGCATCAAAGGCTTGGGGGTCAAATTCCCCGGGCCTTGGAGGTTTAGTCCCGGATGTCAATACCCACCTCATCCATGGCGATGATGGTTAGGGCGTCAATGGAGCTAGCCGCTAAACCGGAGCTAGCTACTTCGATGCGATCGCCCCCTAGGACCCGGGCGAATGCCTCCGCCATTTGCGATCGCCGAGAGTTTTTCCTGCAGACAAACATAATGCGGATCATATTTCTTTCCGTTCTCAAAAGTTGCCAAATCCCCTAGCTCAGCCATCTTCCCCAGGGTCGGGGAGGGAAGCCTTCTCCGGTTGGCGGCGAAACCATGGTGCTGTCCCCTTGCACATTTCCACCAGCAGCAACATCACAGGCACCTCAATCAGCACCCCCACCACGGTGGTCAGGGCCGCCCCCGAATTCAGCCCAAACAGCACCACCGCCGGGGCGATCGCCACCTCAAAATGGTTGCTAGCGCCAACGAGTGCCGCCGGAACCGCATCTTCGCAGGGTAGATCCAGCTTTAGGGCCGCAACGTAGGACAGCAGAAAGATGCCACAGGTCTGAATGAGCAGGGGCACCGCAATCAGGGCAATGTGCAGCGGGTTCGCCACGATCAACGCTCCTTTGAACGCAAACAGCAGCACCAGGGTGTGCCCTTGGTTGCCATAGGACAAATTGCCCCACATCAGCACCATAGCCGTGCAGGGAGCGATACCCAAAAAGATGGTGCCGGCAATGTAGGAATTGGCCAAGGAGACTTCCACACCGCGAATCACCTCGCTGCCTGCTAACCAAGGGCGAAACAGCCATCCCCAAAAAACTGGGCGATCGCCACCATGGTGAAGGGCTTGATCAGCCAATTGACCACCAAAGTTAAGGCCACGGGCTTGGGAGAGCGCACCGCTTGCCGGGTTTGGGTGAAGTCGATCTTCACCATGATGGGATACATCATAGAAAACAAACAAACGGCGATGGGCAATGACACTTAGTAGATACTAAGGGCATCCAAAGCCGTCCCTACCCACGGAAACAGCCGTCCCAGCGCAATGCCCAGTCCGATGCACAAAAAGACCCAAACCGTTACATAGGGTTCAAAAAAGCCCAATGTATTGCCCTTTGGCGATCGCTGTCTTGCCATGGCGCTCCTTAGCATCGTACTGCCAATCACCATGACATAGAAGCTCATCGATATCGATGGTTATGAATACATCCCCCAATCCTCCCCCGACCCTTTGCTGCCCGCCACTGTTGCAAAGCACCATTTCTCCCGAAGCCTTGGAACAGCTAGCCGCTGCCCTTCGGGCCCTGGGGGAACCAACGCACCTGCAGATACTGCGCCTCATTGCCGCCCAACCGCAGCAGGCGGTCTATGCCTGCGCCCTCGTGGAAACCCTCGGACTTTCCCAGCCTACGGTCAGCCACCACCTCAAGGTGCTCTACGAAGGCGGTTTGCTGCGTCGGGAGCGCCGGGGCACCTGGATTTACTACCACCTCGTCCCCGATCAGTTGGCGGCTCTGCGCCATGCCCTGACATAATTTGTCCACCCTCGATGATCCTGAGTATGCTTAAAGTGTGATGGCTCCAAGGACTTTGAGGGATTTTTATGCGTATTTTGCACACCATGCTGCGGGTTGGCGACCTAGAGCGATCGCTCAAATTCTATTGCGACACCCTGGGCATGACGTTAATCCGTCGTAAGGACTATCCCGGCGGCAAGTTTACCCTGGCCTTTGTCGGCTATGGCGACGAGTCCGAGCAGGCGGTCATTGAACTAACCCACAACTGGGAAACCTCGGGATACACCATTGGCGATGGCTTTGGGCATATTGCCTTGGGTGTGGCCGATATCTATGCCGCCTGCGACCTGATCCGGCAGCGGGGGGGTGTCGTGACCCGTGAGCCGGGGCCGATGAAGCATGGCACAACGGTGATTGCCTTCGTGCAAGATCCCGACGGCTACAAGATCGAACTGATTCAAACGGGCAGCTAGTTGGGGGCCGATTGGTTCATCGGTCTGAGACAATGGCGGTAGCTCCGTTGCCCGTGCCATGTCCGAACTGCTGTCCCTCTGCGTGCCCCACGTGCCTGCCGAACCCCTCACAGAGGCGGGTTGGGGGCGATCGCCCCATAGTTTTCTGCCCGGAGCCCCCATGCCCGAGGTGGTACTGCTCCCCCGCACCCTAGAAGAACTGGCCGCCGCCGTGGCCCTAACCCAGCGGCACCAATGGCGGTTGGTACCCTGTGGTTTTGGCAGCAAGCTCGACTGGGGCGGCTTGGTTGCTGGCGCCGAGGTTTTGCTTTCCACCCGCTGCCTCACCCTACCGCCCATCCACAGCGCCGGGGATCTCACGGTTACGGTATCGGCGGGGATGGACTACGCCCAACTCCAGGAATTTCTGGCACCCGCCCGGCAATTTTGGGCGGTGGATCCCTGGACCGGCGATCGCGCTTCTATTGGGGGCATCATTGCTACGGCCAACACAGGCTCCCTCCGCCAGCGCTATGGTGGCGTGCGCGATCAGGTTTTAGGCATGACGGTGGTGCGGGCCGATGGGCAGATGGCCAAGGCTGGGGGACAGGTGGTCAAAAACGTTGCCGGCTATGACCTGATGAAGCTTTTTACGGGCTCCTATGGCACCCTAGGGGTAATCGCCACCGTGACCCTGCGGCTCTATGCTCTGCCGCCCCAGCGGGGCGTTTACGGCTTTAGCGGCACCTGGGGGGCGATCGCCGATTTTGTGGCCGCCGTCCGTCGTGGCGCTGCCACACCCACGGTACTCGATATCTGGTTGCAACCTACCCCATCGGTGTGGATCGTTCTGGACACCACGGCCGCAGCCCTCGGGGAGCAGGGGGAACACCTGCGCCAACGCGCCGCCCAGAGTACCCTAACGCCCCTAGACCCAGCCCACCAACCCGCGGAGCCGGTAGCGCCATCCTGTTGCTGCCACGTGGGGATCCTCCCTGCCCAAGTCACGAATTTTGGCGATCGCCTCGGTGCCATCCTCCCTACAGTTCAGGGGCAAATCCATGCCAGCAGCGGCATTGGCACCCTGTGGTTCCCCGTTGCTCCAACGTTGGCAGAATTGCAGGAATTGCGGCACCTGACGCACCACCACGGCGGCTACTGCACCATCCTGCGGGCACCCGTAGCCCTAAAGCAAGCCCTTTCACCATGGGATCGATCCGTCATGCCCTTGGGGCTGATGACCCAAATCAAGCAGCGGTTCGATCCCGAAAATCGCCTCAGTCCCCAGCGCTTTCCTAGGGTCGAGAGTGCAGAGCAAAAAGAGGGCAATGCCTAGATAAACTAGCCATCGCCCCCCATAGTTCCAGAACAGATCCAGAACTCTGCTCTGCCCTAGACAGCCTCGAGATCCTTTTCTCCGGTACGAATCCGAATCACTTGCTCCACCGGAGAGACAAAAATCTTGCCATCGCCAATTTCACCCGTGCGGGCCGCCTCAATAATTTTTCCGGCGACCATAGCCACCTGGTCATCTTCAACGACAACCTCAACCTTGAGTTTTTGGAGAAACTCCACCGTATATTCGGATCCCCGATACCGCTCCGTTTGTCCCTTTTGACGCCCGAAGCCCCGCACTTCAGAAACGGTCATCCCTACAACACCGGCGTTGACGAGGGCGATTTTGACCTCATCGAGCTTAAAGGGGCGAATAATTGCTTCTACCTTTTTCAAATGAACTCCTCCTAATCCTTACAGAAGTATTACCGTTGAAAGATAGGGCGTTTTGTTACACAAAATACGGTTTCGCGTTTTTCTCTTTAGCATCAACCCTTCCCCAGCGCCAGACTGCGGCACCCCAGCTCAGCCCAGCGCCAAAACCGCAGGCTGCTACCAAGTGCCCCGGCAGGATTTTGCCCTGGGCTACCCACTCTGCCAAGGCAATGGGAATGGAGGCCGCCGAGGTGTTGCCATAGGCTCCCATGTTGCTGACGGCCCGTTCGGGGGGGAGGTGGAGCCGTTCAACAACGGCGTCGATAATTCGTTGGTTGGCTTGGTGCAGGATTAGCCAGTCCACATCTTTGATCGCCAGCTCGGCCTGGTGCAGGGCTTTGGCGATCGCCTCGGGCACGCAGCGTACGGCAAAACGATAGACCTCCTGCCCATTCATGGTGATTGACCCAAACCTTCCCTGGTCTTGGTTGTAGGCAATATTGAGCAACCCGTGGCCCTGACCATCGCTGCGCAGTTCCCACCCGAGGAGGTGGTTGCGATCGCTAGCCTGGAGAACCACGGCCCCGGCCCCATCCCCAAAAAGAATGCACGTGCGGCGATCGCCCCAGTCAACCCAACGGGAGAGGGCATCGGCCCCAATGAGCAGCACCTTGCTGTAGGCACCGGTGTGGATGTACTGACTGGCTGTGACCAACCCGAACACAAAACCCGAGCAGGCCGCCACTAAATCAAAGGCCACGGCCCGCTGGGCCCCCAAGCGCGCCTGGACTTGGGCGGCTGTGCCAAAAAGGTCATCGGTGGTCGAAGTGGCCAGAATAATCAGATCGAGCTCTGCGGCGGCAAGACCGGCCTGGGCGATCGCCCGCTGGGCGGCCAGCGTTGCCAGACTAGCTACAGAATCTTGGGATGGGTTCACCAAGCGACGCTCTTGAATCCCCGTGCGGCTGCGAATCCAGTCGTCGGAGGTGTCCACCATCTCGGCAAGCTGAGCATTGGTCAAAACACGTTCCGGAAGGGCAGCACCGGAACCAGTCATACAAACACCCACGGGGGGCACGGGTTGCGTCATGTTACGTCGGCGGATCGTCGGGACTATCGTTTGGGGCTACGGCGGCGGGGGCTTTTGTTTCCTTCAGTTCGGTGCGGATGCGATCCAAAACCTGGTTGGCAATGGCTTCCTTGGCTACGCGAATGGCGTTGCGAATGCTCACCGCATTGGAACTGCCGTGCCCGATGACGCAGATCCCGGCCACTCCGAGCAGCAGCGCCCCACCATACTCGTCGGCATCCATCCGCTCCTTAACGCGCCGGAGGTTGGGTTTGAGCAGCAATGTTCCGAGGATGCCCCGCCACCCCCGGGGTAGTTCTTCCCTAAGGATCTGCATGGCCACCTGCCCCACCCCCTCAGCAAACTTCAATAGGATGTTGCCCACAAAGCCATCGCAAATAATGACATCGAACTCACCCTTGAGCACATCCCGCCCCTCGGCATTGCCGCCAAAGGATAAATGGGGGTTATCCTGCAACGACTGGTGCACCCGAAGCGCCAGTTCGTTGCCCTTACAGGGTTCTTCCCCGATATTGAGCAACCCCAATTTGGGATTGGCTACGCCAAGGGCATACTGGCTGTAGAGCAGTCCCATCAGGGCAAACTGCTCCAAAAACTTAGGGCGACAGTCCACATTGGCGCCCACATCGAGCACCAAAACCGGCTTTCCCGGAATGAGGGTGGGAAATAGGGCCCCGATGGCAGGGCGATCTACCCCAGGCAACCGACCCAAGCGTAGCAGGGCCGCGGCCATGGCGGCACCGGAGTGCCCGGCGGACACCACCCCCTCAGCCTCCCGCTTTTTGACCAGCTCCATGGCCACAGCGATGGAGGAACGGGGTTTGCGCCGTAGGGATTCGAGGGGTTCTTCATCCATGTCAACCTGCCCCTCGGCCGGAACAATACTGAGCGAATCGCTGGCTGTGCGTCCCTGTTGCTGCAGGTGATGGTTCAATATTTCCGGATCGCCAACGAGGGCCACGTCAATACCCAGGTGCTGCTGCGCCAAAATGGCTCCAGCCACAATTTCCTTAGGGGCGTGGTCGCCACCCATGGCATCAATAGCAATACGCACGTTTTAGGTTCCTCAGAACTAACCATGCATTCTACCAGCAAGGGTACCCAGTTCCGATGGGCTAGGGGGCGATCGCCTCGCGGTAAATATGCTCTAACGTGACCGGCTGGCGACCCACTGACTCTAGGGCGATGCCATCAAATAATTCCACAATCTTGCCCAGGGGTAGGGCTTGGGGCAGCCACAGGAAAAGCTGGGAATCGTACAGGCGGTAGGTGAGCCCGAGTTCTTCGGCCCGGGCGATCGCCCGATGGTGTTCCGGGGTGGTCAGGTGGACGATTTCGGCGGCGGTAATGTGCTGGCGTAGCTCGGCTAGGCTGCCCTGACAAAGCAGGACACCAGCCTTGAGAATGCCCACCTCCTGACAGAGGCGCTCGGCTACGTCCAAGAGGTGGGTAGTGAGGAGAATGGCCAGGCCTTCGCCCCGCAGATAGTCGATCAAGCGGCAAAGGGCTTGGCGGGCTTCAAGATCTAGTCCGGTGCTGGGCTCGTCAAGGATCAGGAGGTGGGGCTGATGCACAAGGGCGATCGCCAGGTTGAGCCGCCGTTGCATCCCCCCACTGAGGCTGCGGGCGGGGTGCTGGGCGTGGGGCATCAAATCAACCAGCTCTAGGGCACGGAAACTATTTTTGCGGCAGCGCTCTTCGGGGACGCCATAGATGCGGGCAAAAAAAAGGAGATTTTCCAGACAGGTGAGGTGGCGGTAAAAGATCGTGCTCTGGGGCGCAACGCCAATCCAGGGTTTGCATCGCCGCCCTAGGGGTACCCCGCGCACCCAAACCTGACCGCAATCCGGTGGAATGAGGCCGCTAAGGATGCTGAGGGTGGTGGTTTTGCCGGCTCCATTGGGGCCAAGGAGTCCGTAGACCATACCCGGGGCGATCGCCAAGCTGACATCGCTGAGCACCACCTTTCCCCCATAGGACTTGCCAATTTTCTGTACAACTAGCAAGGTCTCCTCTCCCAGGGAAAGGATGCCAAAGAGTCCCGTTCGGATGGCGGCAAGGTGAGAACCAAAATGCTGATGATGCGTACTTTAAGTGATGCTATCAGATCTATCGGCGACTCCATCAAGGGTGGGGACAAACAGGGGCTCATGGTGGCTGCGCCCATGGGGCTGCACAACCGGGAGCAGGAGCGAGGCGAGGAGCTCTTCGACAAGTTCCGCATCCAGGTGATGGCAGGCACGTAGGGCCCGCACGATCAGCACATGGGCCTGGTAATAGGTAGACAGCAGCCGACGCTGCCCATCCTTAAAATTCCAATCCTGGCTGCTTTTGCGATGCTGAATCATGGCGGCGCGCAGCCGCTTTGACCACTCCAAACCCCGCACTTGCCACCAACGGGAAAATTCCTGGCGATCACGATCGGGATCGGGCAACCTGCGCCGCAGGTCAGCCATGGTGGCGCTAAGCTCCGGCTCAATGGCACAGGCCAGCTCTAGGAATGGGTGCCTGGCAAAATAGAGGGCCAAGTCGAGGTTCAGGGCCAAATTGATGGAGTGGTCGATGTCTACATCGGTTTGCATCTCATCCTCCAGCCCCAGGGCTTTCATCTGCGCCCGTTCTAGGGAGCGGGAGTGGGCGATGTCAAGGGCCCGGGCGCGATCTAGGTTGCGGGTACGCTCTAGGTCAGTATCCAAGTAAAAGGCCCGCACAGCCACAGGACGGTAGGGGGTTTTAAGGTTTTCTGCCTGCTGCTGAACCCAGGCTAAATAGGATTGGAGCATGAGATCCTGGGCCAGAATGCCGTCGGCACAGCGCTGCAGGAATCGGATCATTCGCTCGGGCTGCGGGGACATTGTGACTACGGTCAGAATGACGCTATGCCATTGGGGTTGATCAAGGCGATCGCCCAGCCGGGCCAATACCTGGGGATTCTCATTGTCCAATATTCTGGCCGCCGCCATCCCATCCTGCAGGGCGGAAAAGGTAAACCGGTAGCGGTGGGAGGGGGTAGCATGCAGCAGTCCGTAGGGGCCGCAGTAGTCCTCCAGCCACTCCTGGGGGGTCTGGGGACAGGCATGGCGGGTCAACAAAACCTTGAGAGTACGGCACAGGGCAGGCCAAGACCACTCTTGCTGGGGCTGGTCGTAGGTGGCGATCGCCAGGGAAGCGGCCACCGCCCCGCCATCCGCAGCCCCAACCTCAGGTCTGCGGCAGAGTAGCAGGTGCAGCACCGCCTCCGTCAGCCAAGCGCCTCCCGTGCGGTGGGACTCAAAGCCCACACAGGCACAGGCCATGAGCAGCGGGCGGGCACACAATTCCTGCCAGCGGCGATCGCCACCGTAGCTTCTCTGCCATGCTTCCCATAGCTCCCGGCGACCGCGCCAGCGAAACCAACGCTCGGCGTAGGCCAAACTTTGTTCCGCCGACCAATCGCACAACCTCAGTTCGCGCAACTGCGGCAGCAACGCCCCGTGATCGGGGTTGCGGCTAGCGACCACCACATAATTTTTGGGGTACTGCACCAGCAGCATCTGCAGCATGGTCAGCACGCCGGGCAGCCGGGAACGGGAAACCCGCTCCAAGCTATCAAACAGGAGTAGCAGCCGCCCCTGGTGCAACAAGCTCTCAAACACGCGGCGATCGGGCACATCCCATTGGGCAAAAAGGTCGGCACCATATTCCTTAATGGAGCTGCCTGTGGCCGCCAAATCCGGCAGGGAAATCAGCAGCGGCACCAAGTGGGGGAGCAGCGTTCCGGTGTTGCAGGATTGGGCGAGGAACTGCAGCAGGGTGGTCTTACCGGAGCCTACGCTCCCCGTCAAAAACCAGTGGGGTGTTTCTTGGAGTGCATCGACGGGGGAAAGGCGTTCCTCGGGTTGGAGGGGGCAAACCCCATCGGGCAGGATAAAAACCGACTCTAGGGGCACGGGCTCCGGATGATCCATCACCTTGAGCCAGCCCCACAGGAACCGAATCCGCGACTCCCAATGGTGACGAATTTGCTGCACGACAGAGACTCTTTTGGGGGAAGAAGCAAGGTTGAGAACGTCGCAGAGTCGCGCCAGTTGATGCTCCTCTAGGGAAAACCCGTCAAAAAAACGCAGCACTTCATCAAGGGGCAGCCCGGTTTCTCGGGCGAGGACATCGGGGGAAAAACCTCTCTCGGCGCAGGCTCGCTTGACCTGCATCAAAAGGCTAACGGACTCCTGCAGCGGATTAATGGCAACCATGGCTCGGAAGGGGACATCTCTATTAACTAGGATACATGGCCCAACAAGGGTGCGCTGCCGCTACACCAAATTCAGGAAAAACAAATCCAGGCAGGGCGACTCGGGTCACCATTGCCAGGACGGGCTTCCCCTGTTTACGAGCAAACATAGGCAAACGTTAGGGCAAAAATAAGCAGCGGAGTAGGAAATAAAAGTTGAATTCTGCCACAATGAAGTCACGGTATATCCGACGGTTCGTTTAAGTTCATGCCTTAAGTGCATTTATTCAAGACGTCGCGTTCCTACCATGGGCGGCGACAGTTTTATCAGCAGTCCCATCATAAGTCTCATCATAAGATGAAATAATCTCAAAATATTCTATTTGTCTGTACTTACTACACCCAGGAGGAAAAACCATGACCCAAGACGCTTCCAACCCCCAAGAAACCGGCGCGATCGCCGTCCACGAGCCGGGACAGCCGGCCACCTTAATCGTGAAGCAGTCCCTGAACCACTACGGCGAGCGCCCCATTATGGATGGCGGATTTCGTGCTGCCGATTATTTTCAGGTTGCTGGTACCCGCCCCATCGCCACAGGTGTCCTCCAGGTCACCCGGGAGTTTGGTAGCGTTGGTTCGGCCCGCCCCGTTGTCTCCAATGGCATGCAGGTAGTGAGCACCTTTAAATCCTCAGGAGAGCGCCCCGTTATGGCAGACACCCTGGCAATTGTGGGGAAGTTTTACTCCTCGGGTGAGCGTCCTGTGTCGGCGGCAGGGTTGGAGATTCAGGAAACCTATACCCGGATGGGGGTTCGTCCCATTGCCTCCAATGTGATTGACAATGCTCCGGTACTGATGGGGTACATCGATTAGTTGGCCGCTGGGAGAGACGAACCTTTGACTGTGCGATCGCCCGAAGAGTGGGCCGAACTGCTTGGCTCCCCTAAGGAAAGCACCCAGATGGCGGCTTTGCGAGAGTTGCGCCAGGCAGGTATGGCGGGGGACAGCCTAGTAGCTACCCTGGCACCTTTTTTGCAGGGGCGTTCGGCCGTTGCTAATTTAGCAAGCCCCCCAGACGGGGTAGCCATCCAACTGCTCACCGCAGCCTTGGTGGGGGAGGGAGCCCCGGTTGCCGCCGCTGCGCTGCAGCAGTTCTACCCCGATGGGATCTTGGTAGACGATTCTAACCGCACGATACTTGCTCCCCTGCAGAACTTGCTGGCACAGCAGTCCTACCAAGAGGCCGATGCCCTGACCAGCCAAATTCTTTGTCAGGTGGCGGGAAAAGAGGCTCAGGAGCGGGCTTGGCTTTATTTCACGGAGGTGCGTGCTATCCCCAAGACGGTGCTAGCGGACGTTGATCGGCTATGGTGGCTATTTTCTGAAGGTAAGTTTAGCTATCGCGTTCAGCGTCAAATTTGGCTCAGCGGCGGCAAAAGTTGGGAACGGCTCTGGGCTCAAATTGGCTGGAAGAGCCAAGGCAGCTTCACCCGCTATCCTGGGGGATTTACCTGGAATCTGTCTGCCCCCCGCGGACACCTGCCCCTTACCAATCAGTTGCGGGGCAATAAGGTGCTGTTGGAATTGTTTTCCCACCCCCTATGGCAGGATTAGAGCTGGTCTTGGGAGAGAAAGGGGCGATCGCGGGGTAGGGAAGCCACGGGTTCGGTGAGGAAAAAGGTGCCAGCGGCGATCCAGCTTTTAAGGCACGCCGCTACCTGTTCCGACAGGGAGATGCTGGCTAGGGGTGCGGTGCGCACGGGTTGCCCCTGGATCGTGATCCGACCGGATTTAAGCTGGGCATAGCTGACGAGCCCAAAGGTGGGGCGCACCCGCCGGGGAATGGAAAAATCGATGACCGGGGCAACAATTTCCTCATCCCGGACGGCAGCCCGCTGGAGCACCTGGTGGCTGAGCACGGGAATGGGAATGCCGACGCCGAGCATGAGGGAGGCTCCATAGTGGCGAAAGTAGCAGCCCCGCACCCACTGTGGATCCATGCCCTTGGCATCGCCAATGAGGGCTAGGGTGGCGGCGGGTCCGATGGGGGTTTTATTTTCCAGTCTTTTTTGAAGGGGAAAGTGCTGGGTGCCCTCCCAGGCAATGTAGCCAATCCCGCCTCCCAGGAAGATGCGCGTACCGATGCCAATGGTGTCGAGGTCGGGGTCGTTCCACAGGGGGGAACCTGCCCCAGGGTTGGCGTACACCGCATTGCCGAGACGGGGTTGCAGGGGTCCCAAGTAGGTATACAGCGTGCGATCGCCCCCATTGATCCCCACAATAAAGTTTTGGTAGAGGTTCCGGGGATTGAAGAGGTAGAACTGGTTGATACTGTCCTTGGTAATGGTGGTGTCAAAACTACCCCGGGGGTAGCAGTCGTTGGGAGCGCCAAGGGCGCGCAGGGGCAAGGATTTGCCGGCAACTAAATCGGCGATCGCATGGCCCCCACCGCGTAGGGCAGTGTTTTCTTCCCCCAACTCCGGTTCTTGGGCCGCCCCCAAATAGAGATCCACGGCACCAAAACCGCTATGGGCAGGAATGCCATCGATCCAGCACTGGCGAATGCGGAGGGGAGGGTCGGTCTGCCCCAAATTGAGGATGGCGCCGCTCCCTTCCATGGGTTCAAAGGTGCCGGTAGCGATCACATCTACCTGCTCGAAGGTGGTCGCGATCCCTTGGCGATGGATGCGCTGTTTGACCTCCTGAGCCGTGACCACACCCACGGTGCGATCGGCAATTTTTTGGTTGATCTCGGCGATGGTGCGGAGCATCTAGGTACCACTAGAGCGGGTGAGTAGTACCGGGCATGGGGCATTGACCCGCACGTAGTCGGAAACGGAGCCCCCCAGCAGCCGATCGAGATCCGGCAGGTTACGGGCGATTTCGGGACGGCGATCGGGGGAACCTAGGAGAAGGAGAGAGGTGTTGGCCTCGGCAGCGGCAGCGCAGATTTCCCGCCCCGATTCGCCAACCCGCCAAAAAGTTCGATGGTTGATTCCGAGGCGGGTAAGGATACCCTGGGCTTCTAGAAGGGCGGGATCGGTTCCGGCGTCCCCCTCCTCGGCTCGGCGCAGGACACGCACGAGGTTGAGTTCGAGTCCGCTGCTGCCCTGGAGTAGCTGAATCGCGAAGTTGAGGCAGTCCTTGGCGGCGGTAGAGCCGTCGATCGCCACCATGAGGGAACGAATGCTTTTGATGTAAATATCGTCCTTGACCAAGAGCATCGGCACCGCCGCAATCTGAAAGACGTACTGGCTGACTGAGTTCGCCAAAATGGCTTGCAGCCGCCCCATCCCCCGGGAACCCATAATCAGAAGGCTGGGGTTGAGTTCCTCGGCCACGCGACAGACGACATCCTTAGGATCTCCCTCCCGCAGCAGGGTCACCACCCGATGTTCTGCTTGGACGCGCAGGTTTTTAGACTCTTTGTCGAGAATGCGCTCTCCGGCAAGGCGATACTCCGTTAGCCCCTCGGCACTGGCGGCCACAGGCACCACATGGAGTACGGTGATCTGGGCGCGGGCAAAGCTTGGCAGGGGGAGGAGCATATTAAGCTGCTCCCGCGATCGCCCGGAGCCATCCACCGCTAACAACACATGGTCAATCATAGGATTTAAGGAATGTTTGATGAAAGGGTTGAAAATTCCAGTAAAGCTCAAGGAAAGTGCCACCCCAGTGAACTGTCAAAATTCTTAAAGTGCCAGTGCCCCCCGGACTACCCCAGATCGAACAGGAGGAATTCGCATTCCGCAGCACCACCGACAAATTCCAGGTGGGTGTCCTCGGCGATCGCTACGCCGTCACCGGGGGCAACGGGTTGGCCGTTGACGGTAAAGGAGCCCCGCACCCCCTGCACCCACAGCTTCCGTTCCGGAGGCACGGTATGGGAGAGGCGATCGCCCGCAGCCACGATCGCCGCGTAGAGATTGACGTCCTGCTGGATGGTCACCGAACCATGGCGACCGTCGGCGGAGCCAATGAGGCAGAGGGTGCCATACTTCTGCTCCCGGGAAAAATGGGTCTGCTCGTAGCTGGGCTGGGTGCCTTGGCGATCGGGCAGGATCCAAATTTGCAGTAGGTGCCCCCAAGCATCCCTGGAGGGATTGTATTCACTGTGGCGAATCCCCGTACCGGCGGACATGCGTTGCACATCCCCGGGGTAAATCACAGAGCCATTGCCCAGACTATCCTTGTGTTCGAGGGCCCCATCGAGGACATAGGTAACGATCTCCATGTCACTGTGGCTGTGGGGGGCAAATCCGGCGGCGGGGGCAATGCGGTCTTCATTAATGACCCGCAGGGGGCCAAACCCCATGTGCTGGGGGTCGTAGTAGGAGGCAAAGGAAAAGGTATGGTAGCTATCGAGCCAGTCGATTTGAGCGTGACCGCGTTCTTGGCTGTGGCGAACCGTAATCATGGCAAAACTCCTAAGCTAGGGCCTAAACATAGAACCATTATGATTCCCCCCTGTCGAAGAGACAATCACCGCCAAAAGGATCAGTTTGTTTCCTATTCGGCTACAATGCTGCCATGGACTGAACCGGGCATAGCTAGGCTAGGAACGCCGAAGTGTCCGGGAAATGGCATCAACACCGCCAAAGGGCAAAGGGTACGATGGATCGTCTGGTTCAAATCCAAGCATTCACTCAGGTGGTGGCCAGCGGGGGCTTTGCCGCCGCCGCCCGGAAGATGGGGGTGTCTCGCTCGGCGGTAAACAAACTGGTACGGGCCCTTGAGCAGGATCTGGGGGTTCAGCTTTTGCAGCGCAGTACGCGGGTGGTGACTCCCACGGAGATCGGTCTAACCCTCTCTGACCATGGGCTGGAACTGCTCGAGCGGTGGCGGGCCGTGGAGCAGTTGGCACGGCAGTTGCACGATCGCCCCACCGGTCGCCTCCGGGTGAATGCCCCCATGACCTTTGGCACCATGTTCCTAGCTCCGGCGATCGCCATTTTTTTGGAACAGTACCCCGATTTGCAGATCCAGTTGACCCTCAATGATCGCTTGGTGGATCCTATCGAAGAGGGCTTTGACGTCACCCTCAGGATTGCTGTCCCCCTGCCGACCGGAAGCCTCTACGTGCAGCCGCTGCGATCGGTTCCCCTCTGGGTTTGCGCCGCTCCCAGCTATGTGACCCGCCGCGGCATCCCCCACCACCCTCGGGATTTGGAGTCCCACGCCTGTCTGCACTATGGGCACCTTCGGGATCCAGGACGCTGGACCTTGGGGACAGAAACGGTTGCGGTGCGGGGTGGGTTGTGCTCCAACAACGGAGAGGTACTTCTCGAAGCCTGCCTTCGGGGGCATGGCATCGCCCTGTTGCCAGAATTCCTGGTGGCCCAGGCGATCACCACTGGAAACCTGCATCCCCTGCTGCCGGATTACCCTGCCCCTCCCCTAGCCATGGAGCTGCTCTATGCCGCCAATCCCTACCTCTCCCAAAAAACGCGCCTACTTCTTGCCTTCCTCAGCCAGCGTTTTGGTAAGGGTAGCCCGGATTTTTCGGTAATCACGCCATCCCAGTCGGGGCGATCACCAACACAATAGAACGAGATGATTTACCTAGTGTTACGAGGTCACCATGTTCGACTTCCGCGATCTGCAAAACAGCGACAACCCCCTTCTGTCCTACTTGCACCAGCAATCTCCGGACATCCTAGCCCACATCGCCCAATCCGTCAGCCCCGAAATCAAGCAAATTGTGAGCCAGAACATCCAAAACCTTGTGGGTATGCTACCTCCTAGCCACTTTAACGTTCAAATCGCCACGGATCGGGAAAACTTAGCGGGACTGCTCGGCTCTGCAATGATGACTGGATATTGCCTCAGCCAAGTCGAAATGCGGATGCACCTCGATCAGCGCTTGGCAACCGTTGCTTCCCTAGAATCGGACTCAGAATCGGCACCGTGACCGCGGCCGTGGAGCCGAATTCCGAGAAATACGTCGTACAAAAAGCTGCCGAAGTCAGGAAACTGCCAAATGCCCAAGGTCTGGGGGGATTCGTTTTGATCCAGCAGGGGCTTCATCTGATGGTAGGCAGCGCGGTAGGCGTACCAGGGTACGTTAGGCCACAGGTGATGAATCAGGTGGTAGTTTTGTCCCAAAAGCAGGATATTCAGGAGCCAACTGGGGTAGACCCGGGCATTCTTCCAGCGCGATCGCTCCACGAAGGGACGGTGGGGTAGGTAATCGAAAAACAGCCCTAGGAGCAAACCCATAATTGCCGTAGGCACAAACCAAAAGTTGAGGATGTAGCCCAAAAATCCCCAGTAGTAGCCAGCGATCAGCACAGCTACCAGGATGGCGCGGCTAATGCCCCATTCCCAGAGCTCGTAGTGGCGCCACAGGCGTCGTTGGAAAAAGAAGATTTCGTGGTAGAAAAAGCGCACCGCAATTAGCCACAGAGGGCCACCAGTGGAGACAAAATGGTCGGGGTCGTTCTCTGGGTCATTGACATTGGCGTGGTGTTGCATGTGCACCCGGGTAAATACGGGGTAGACAAACCCCTGCAGCACCGCCGAAACGTGCCCAATTGCCGCGTTGATAAAGCGGTTGCGATGGGCCACCCCATGGGAGGCATCGTGGATAACAGTGCCGAGCACGTATAACGACAAAAAATTGCATACAAAAACCAAACCATGGGCCCACTGCCAGTACCAGTACCCCGTTGTCGAGACGGTGGCTAACACAATAGAACCGACCAGCAACAACAATGTGGGATTAAAGCCTTTAGGTGCACCCATGAGATCACGGGGCACCGTTAGGGTATTCCCTGCCTGCTGCATTTTGAAACTCCTTTTACACTGCAATCGAATTGGGCGGCTCGGTCGCCTATGTGGCATGACCCGTAATCCCTCTGTAGTATATCTCTAGAGAGAAGCAATATGTAGTTTTGTTACGTTGGCTCTTGCGGGTGGCGATGCAGCTGGGGAAACGGCGGGGTATGCCGTGGTTCTAGGTCAGTCCTAGGGGCGCAAAATCCCGACAGGCGATCGCCGCGGGCGTGAGGGAATCCCCGGGGTGGACGGGGCACTTGAGGTAGTGCTTGTGGGTGTAGTAGCGGCAGCGCGGGCAGGGAATGCGGGTCATGTGCTGCCGGGTGGCGATCGCCCCTAAAATGCCCCGCAGGATCACGCTGGCGGTTAAGGCCACAAGTACCCAGGCGACGATCGCCTGCAAAAACGTTTCCATGTGTATTCTCCCTAGGAGCGCTGAACAACCCTCATTACCCAATGGCAGGGCAGGTGTAGGGTATTGTGGTGACCTTGCCAGAATAACTGCCAAGCCGCCTGGGTGGTGATGTAGTTTCGTGACAAATAAAATCCCGACGGTGGCGGTTCGTTTTCCCAAGTCGCCAAATCGGAGGTGCGATCGCTGGCAAAGTAGTCCGTGCTTCCCGTCACTTGCATGAGCAATTCCATCTGGGGGTTATGCTGCCACGCCAGGGGCAAAACAAACACGGCAAAATTTTGGTGTTGTTGCCACCAATTAAAAGACACCCATCGCGCCGCAACTTGGTTGGGGGCAAGTACAGGGCAGCTCTGGGCAGGTGCAAACCAGAGTCCCAAAAAGATAGCCAAGCTCAACCCCAGGGTTCCTACCAAGCCTAGGAGCCACGGATAGAAAGCTTTGCCCCGGCGGCTAGGGCGTTTTGTAGGAGATCGGCGAACCATGGTGGGAGCGTGAATATATCTGAAAATGTATCTGAAATGGATCGGGGCTGGTCTGGGACAGTCCTAGGAACGTTCTAGGCTATGTAGGAGATATGTGGAGCGCGACCCTACTCGGGGCAAGGATGGCAAAAGCCGGGAAGTTTTGGCTACGGAACCACCACACGCTAAGATTAGTTTATTCAGAAGCAAGTCCATGACAGCGCCCTACAGCCAATCGCTTCACACATCGTTAAGTCAGTTGCCCCACGATCAGTTGTTGCAACTGGTGTGGAATCTGGCAATGCAGCAACCCTTGCTCTACGAGAGCCTAGCGCGTCACTGTGCCGGACGACCCATGGAACGGGAACCGCTCTCGCCAGCGCAGCTTAAGCAGCAGATCGATCAGGTTTTTGCCTACTTGGCGACGGTTTCTGCCTACGACTACGAAGATGATTACGACGATGAATACGAGTACGAAGAGATTACCACCCTCCTGCAGCAGATTGCCGCTCGGGAACGCCGCGATCGCCCGGAACTGCTGTGGTATCTGATTGAGCGGGCCAATACTGCCTTTGCCGAAGCCACCCTAGCCACGGTACAGATCGAACTGGCGATCGCCCAATACGTGCAGTTGGTGTCCGAACTGTGTCCCAACCTACCCGAGCGCCGCCCCCACATCGAAAGGCTGGTAAGCAGCTTGGACTGGGAACTGATGGGGCATGGGCGCATCCTCGCTACTACCCGCCGCGGTTTGGAGACCCTAGCTGGATATCCTTTGCTGATTGAGCTGCTCCGCAATCACCCGGCGCTCTCCATTCGGGAATGGGTCGCCCACTACTACAAGCAACTGGGGCGGGACGATGCCTACCTCAAGTTTCGTCGCGAACATCTCCAGCACGAATCCCAATACCTATGCCTGGCCCAATTTTGGCAACAGCGGGGGGATACGCGGCAGTACTTGGCAACTTTAGAATCCTGGCTGAATCTGGGTGCCCCAACGGACTCCCCCTCCGTGGTGCTGCAAATGCTGGAGGCCCACTATGCCCAGCACCTCGACCAGGCAAACTTAGTGCGTATTTTATTGCTCGAAGCCCAGTGGTATGGGGTGAGCCTTGCCCTCTACCAACGGATTAAACCCCTGGCGATCGCCCTAAATCAATGGCCAGAAGCGCGCCAGCAGTTGCTGCGTCTGGCTAAGGTGGGGGCAGAAATTGAGACCCTCTCGCGCATTTACATCTACGAAGAACAGGAAGATGACGCCATTGCCCTACTGGATCACCCCCAGTGCTACGAGTCTACGACGGTCTTTATTGCCGATGGCATCAAGCAAAAACACCCGCACCAAGCGATCGCCATTTACAAGAAATTGGTGCAAGCATACCTAGACCGCAAAAACCGCGAGGGCTATGCCTTTGCTGCGGGCTATGCCCAGGCCCTCAAGCACATTTACCTGCACATACTCAACACCCCCGAGCCCTGGCGGGACTACCTGGCCCAGCTCCAAGAGCAATACGGGCACAAGCGCTCCTTCGGCGATGAATTTAGGGATCTTTAGCCCCAAGCTATGGGTGCGCCAAGGTGCCCTCCTAGCCCAGATCCTCTTCCTGGTCTGCATGGCAGCTCTAATGCTGTGGGGGGGACGCAACCTCCTGTCCAACCTCCAGCGGGCGGGTTTGGGGCTGCAGTTTGATTTTCTGACCAGTCAGGCCTCCTTTGCCATTCGGGAGCGATCGCTGCCCTACGCACCGACGGATAGCTATCTCTGGGCCCTGGGGGTAGGATTGCTCAATTCCCTCCGGGTAATCGTCGTGTCTATCCTTGCGGCCACGGCGATCGGTGCGGTTGTGGGCGTAGCCCGCCTTACGTCCCATAGCTTGGTGCAGGGGATGGCGCGGGTCTATACGGAGCTATTCCTAAACACACCCCTGCTGCTGCAGTTGTTTTTTTGGTACGGGGCTATTTTTCTGCCCCTGCCAGCGACCCCCCAGCCAGCGCTTGGTGGATTGGGATTCTACTCCAATCAAGGTATCGCCCTTCCTTGGCTGGGCTTGTCCCTATCGGCGGAGTTTTTGGCCCTAACTTTGGGCCTCAGTATCTTTTCTTCGGTGTTCATCGCTGAACTGGTGCGGGGCAGCATTTTGGCGGTGCCCAAGGGTCAATGGGAGGCAGGACTCGCCCTAGGACTGGATCGCTGGCAGGTGTTGCGGCTGGTGGTGCTGCCCCAAACATGGCGGATCCTGGTGCCCCCGCTGACCAATCAGTACCTCAATGTCATTAAAAATTCTAGTTTGGCGATCGCCGTTGGTTACGAGGACATCTATGCGATCGCCAGCACAACCATCAACCAAACCGGACGTCCGGTCAACGTGCTCCTCGTCCTGATGGGACTCTACCTGGGGCTTTGCCTGGTGACGGCCGGGGGCATGGGCTATCTCAACGGTCGCGTGCAGCTTGTGGAGCGCTGATGCTTTGGAGCCGCAGCTTAGGACTGTTAGGAATTTTGGCGCAGCTCTAGGGCCTTGCTGCCCTGGGACAGCATGAAACACAAACCGCCGTAGACAAGGGCCAAAAAGCCATACAGCTCGGGGGCACGATCTAGGAACTCGGGCTGGGCCAGCACGCTGCGGGCGGCACCCATAAGGTCAATCAGTCCGGCGATCGCCACTAGGGAGGTGTCCTTAAACAGGGCAATAAATTGGGTCGCCATAGCGGGGATGGCGATGCGCAGCGCCTGGGGCAGAACAATCAACCCCCAGATAAAAGGTAGGGGAAGCCCCAGAGCCCGGGAGGCCTCCCACTGCCCCCGGGGCACCGCCTGGATGCCGCTGCGGACATTTTCGGCCAGGTAGGCGGCGCTGAAAAAAACCAGGGCCACCACCGCCCGGGTAATCCGATCCACAGTCCAGCCCGAGGGAAGAATCAGGGGCAGCATCACCTGGGCCACAAAGAGAACCCCCACGAGGGGGACGCCCCGCACAAACTCGATGTACAGGATCGCCGCACCGCGAAACACGGGCAGGGAGCTTTGCCGCCCTAGGGCGAGCAGAATTCCCAGGGGCAGCGTTGCCCCAATGCTGAGAACGGCTAAAAGCATCGTCAGCAACAGCCCATTCCACTGCTCTTTGGGCACTGCCACGAGTCCCCAGCCGCCGCCGATTAGCCACAGGCTCAGGGGAACCAGAGCGCCCCACAGTCCCGCCAGCAGGGGCGATAGCCAGGGCAGCATCAGGGGCGATATCTGGGGCGATCGCCGCAACCACCGTCCCACAACAACACCTCCGCAGAGTAGGAGCCCACACCCACCCCAAGCAGGGTGGACACGGGCAGCCAACAGAATAGCAATCGGTGCTAAAACACCTGCCCACCACTGCCGTTGTCCCCACCAACCCCAGGAACAGCCTGCCAGGGCTAGGGTGCTCCAGGCAATGAGCCAAAGCCGCCACCATTGCTCTGGGGGATAGAACCCCACCGTCAGAAACGCCAGATTGGTAGTCACTACTTGCCATTGGGCGATCGCCGTTATCCAGTGCCCCAGTCCTAGGGCGATCGCCGCCAAAAGTACTAGGCATATCAGGGTCAACAGCCGATTACCCCAACCCTGCCAAAGGCTGCGGTAGAGCATAGAATCCGTCCTAAAGATTCCTAGAACCATAGGGAAACAATCTCCGCTGCCATGCGATCCCAGGACCGTTGGCGCAACTGTTCCCCGAAGTCCGCCACCCGGTTGGGGTATTCCGGCAAATGCCGCCGCCATTGGCGCAAAACGGTCGCCAGTTCCGCCCCACTTCGCGGATCCCGCAGGAGTAAATCCTGTAAGCCCTCGGGATAGCGCTCCGCCACCCCTGCATCCCGGCTGACGATCGCCGGAACACCACAACAGATCGCTTCGTGCACCCCCATGCCGTAGGATTCGTAGCGGGTTGGCGACACCAAGCCATCCGCTGCCGGCAGCAAATGGGGGACATCGTCCCGAAAGCCCAATCCCCGTAGGCGATCGCCCTTCAGAGCCGCACCACCCCCCACCACTACCAAGTGCGCATCCCAGTCGGGATCGCCGCAGACCTCAGCCCAGGCGCTCAGAACCGTGGCAAAGCCCTTGCGCGGATCGGCCGGATTTCCAATAAACAACAGTGTGGGGTTGTGCCATCCCAGCCCTTGGCGACGCTGAAGCCGCTGCTCCGGTGCCAGGGGACCAAACTGCGTTCCATCGATTCCCAGGTACACCACGGCGATGGTTTCGGGCGATCGCCCAAAATGGTGCACTAGGTCTTGGCGCGTCCGCCACGAATTAGCCACCAGCATCCCGGGTTGTCCAAATACCCGGCGCTCTGCCCGGCAATTAAGGCGGTGAAACAGCTCCGCTTTCCAGCGACGCCAACCCCGGCTCTCCTCCGGGGCATAGGCATGGTGAACGTAATGCACCCAATTGAGCGTATGGCTTGCCCCAGGCACAAAACAATTAGCCCCATTAACCAAGACCTTCCCGCCCCGGGCTGCCACCTGAAGCGCCACATTTCGCCCCACGCGATCCAGTAGGGGGCTGGCTAGTAGGTAGGACTGGAGTAGTTTTGGCACCCGATGAACCACCACGTGGTCGTAGGCCATCAAGGACTCTGCCACGCGATGGGCCACTAGGTGCACCCGATGACCCTGACGCAGGAGATAGTCTGCTAAGGCAAAATTAGCCCGATCCATGCCGCCGGTGCAAACAAAATCCCCCGTGACAACGACATACTCCCCCATGGTGCTCAATGTGATTGCGCCGTCATGATCTTAGCCACCACTGGGCTTAGCCCGATGTCCTTTTTCCTGAAGGTAGGCGATTACCTTAGCCCGATGCTCTCCCTGCAGTTCTAAAAGGAGGCGATCACCCGATCGATCTACCCTGCCACCGGCACCGCAGAGGGACTTTAATTCCTTTACTAAAGCTTGAGCTTGGGCAAGGGAACCGGTATATCCGGAGATGACGGTCACCGTTTTCCCCTTGCGCCCTGCCCTGGTTACCATCACGCGCAGGTCTTGTTGAGCGGGGGGGATAGGTTCGCTGGCGGCGGGACGCTCCGGCTCGGCACCAAATTCACGATAGACAATGCGGGGAGGTTCGGCCATGGCGCCCGTCAAGAATAATGAATGTACAGGAGTCGCGTGGGAGTTTGCCCCGTTGGATTAGATGGATTTTGGAGCTGATTGATTGAAGTCCGATTGGATGACATGACGCGAGAAAGCGCAATTGATGGAAAATATATTTGTGATTCGAATACGACTCGAACTCGTTACAACGCGATGCCAAACAATCAGCATTTTAAGGATCGGCACTGAACGCTACCTTGCACTATCCTCCAGTACTCAGCCATCAATTCTGCAGGTGGGCTTATAGATACGCCCATAGGTAGACTTATGAGTAGATAGCCTTACAGTCTAGGTGAATAAGTGAAGTTGCAGGTGAATTGCAGGTAAAGCATGGGTAGCCTAGAGGCAGCACTAGGATACTGCACAAGCTAGCTAAAAAACTTGCTAGAAAAGTCGTCAAAAGCCAGACCCTGCTCAGTATTAATTGCTCGGTATTAATTCTAATATTCGTCAAATATTCATCCGACATTTATCCGGTATAAATTCGAATTTAGCCAATGCTTATTCGACACTTATCCGATCTTCAGGCAAGTACCACCTGGTCATAACAATCTGATCAAAGCAATCACAAGATCGCTTCAATTACCATGAATGCAAACTGCATCGCAGTACAGAAAAAAGCGCTTAAGCCCGTAGGAGATCATAGAACCTTAGGGAGGAATACAGTATCCCTCCCCATACGAATCTTCCTTTCTAATGCTCAAGTATTTTTAAGTACATACTGGGTACTCTGTCAAAGACACCTCGTACCCGGCGATGCTTTTTTCCAAGACTTTGCGGCAGTCGAAAATTTGTTCAGAACCCTAGCGGGCGAAGTTGCGGGGTTGGCTTTCCCGAGGCTTGGCCTTGTTGACCTTCAGGTTGCGTCCCATCCACTGGGCACCATCAAGGGCGGTAATGGCCGCGGATTCTTCCGAGTCGGATTCCATTTCCACAAAGGCGAAACCACGCTTTTTGCCAGTTTCCCGATCAATGGGCATTTGGACGCGTTTTACCGTACCATACTCCGCAAATACCTCGTTAAGATCCTCCTGGGTAACGGAAAACGAAAGGTTTCCAATGTAAATAGACACAACAATACTCTCCAAAAAATCAAAGTAGAACCATTAACGGCTTGATTCGGAGAGAGCCTGAACATAAAGCATCAAACATTCATCAACCGAACAAATCGTTGCCCAAGCATACTACCATAGTTATTAAAAGTGGCGTTCGGCATGTCTGTTTTTTTAGGTTTCTTCACGGATCTTCACCGCCATTGCCGGCTTCGACTTCCTTTTGGGGTAAGGACGGGAGAAGGGACGAGAATTTCGATCCGGATTTTGAGGTACTGCACAGCCGATGAATGTTTGGCAACATATTTGGCAGCAAACGAGTGGTACGGGGCTGAACGTTCTGGCGATCGCCCTGGGATCGGTTTTAGGGTCGGTGTTGGGCGATCGCCTGCCCCTGCGGTTGCAGCAGGTAATGACCCAAAGTCTTGGCCTGATGACGCTGGTGCTAGGCATTCAGCTGGCCGGGGGACTGTTTCGCGTGCGGGTCGGCAGTATTGATGGCGTCATCGTGGCGCTGATGGCAATGCTGTTGGGGGGGATGGCTGGCGAGGGGCTTAATCTGGAAAAGCGCCTGGATTGGGTGGGCGATCGCCTCAAGGGATGGCTCCTGGGTCATGGGTCGACGGTGGGGTTGTCCCGATTTACGGAGGGCTTTGTCACGGCCAGTTTGCTTTTTTGCATCGGGCCGATGGCAATTTTGGGGAGTCTCCAAAATGGTTTGCGGGGAGATGCCACTCTTTTGGGGCTCAAGTCGGCTTTAGATGGCGTAGCGGCGATCGCCTTTAGCAGCGCCTACGGGATTGGGGTGGCTTTTTCGGCTCTGCCCGTACTGCTTTATCAGGGTGGACTGTCTCTGCTGGCGGGATTGATGGCAGGGGCTTCACCGGATGCGCCCGTAGTGGGGCTGCTGTCGGGCGTGGGCGGACTGATGCTCGTAGGCTTAGGACTTAACCTTCTGGCGGTAACCCGGATGGCGATCGCCAATTTTTTGCCCGCCCTAGTGCTCACACCCCTCTTCTATGCGGTGGTGGAAGCGGGTTCGGCCTGGCTATCGGCATAGGTGCGGAACCGATCTAAATCTGCTTGGAGTACCGACTCGACCAGACGGCCGATAAAAAGGCGATCCATCACCTGCCCCAAAACGTTGGGCACGCTGTAGGCAATGGAGAGTTTAACAATGGTGCTGCCGTGGCGATCATAGAATCGGACTGCACCCCGATTGGCAAGCCCCGTGGTGGATTCCCACTGAATAATCTGGTGCTTCACCTGCTTGGTAATGCGCGATCGCCAGGTGAACGTGAAGCCGTTGGAACCCAACCGCCATTCCGAAACGCCCGGTTGTCCCTCGGGAACCTCTACGGCCTCGATCCACTTCATCCAGCGCGGCATCTGGGTCACGTCCGACCACAGTTCCCAAACCCGGTCAATGGGTTGTTGCACTTCGGTTTGCACGGTGTGCTCCAGAAAATGTTCCATGGCAAATGTGGCGGCGACAGCAGAGGTTATTCCCATACTAAACCCCCGAGCCGGGACTTGGGGAAGGTACAGGGGGAGCCGCAATATTAATATTGATTTTTGTCTATGGTAAGGATAACAAGATCCAATGTCCGATCCCTAGGGGAAACGGGGATCGGTATCCTAGTCTTAAGTGATAGAACAAAAGCTATGCTGACCTAAGGAATAATAGACTTCCAACCATGCTTCATGCCCTTCTCGATACACTGTGGCTGGTGCCAATCTACTCTTTGGTGGGAGCTGCGCTTTCTTTGGTCTGGGTGCCCTCCATTACGCGGCGCACGGGGCCACGCCCAGCGGGTTACGTCAACATTCTGATGACCTTGGTGAGCTTTCTCCATGGGTTGGGTGCCTTGGGTGTAGTTTGGGGGCGATCGCCTGTGCTGTGGGAGGTGGAATGGTTTCGGGTAGCTGACCTAGCATTTACCATACCCGTGGAGATTTCTACCCTGACCGTGGGGGCGATCGTCCTGATTACGGGGTTGAACCTGCTGGCCCAGGTCTATGCCGTAGGGTACATGGAAATGGATTGGGGTTGGGCGCGGTTCTATGCTCTGCTGTCTTTTTTTGAGTCTGGAATGTGTGCCCTCGTTCTGTGCGGCTCCCTGTTTTTCTCCTATGTGATTCTGGAGGTACTGACCCTGGGCACCTATCTGCTGGTGGGAGTTTGGTACAACCAAGCATTGGTGGTCACGGGCGCGCGGGATGCGTTTTTGACCAAGCGAGCGGGGGATCTGATTCTGCTGATGGGGGTGGTGGCACTTTTACCCCTTGCCGGAACCTGGGACTTCAATGCACTATCCCTTTGGGCCAGCTCGGGAACCGCTGATCCCACCGCACTGGCATGGGTGGGATTGGCGCTGTTGGCGGGGCCCGTTGGCAAGTGCGCCCAGTTTCCCCTCCACCTCTGGCTGGATGAAGCCATGGAGAGCCCTCTTCCAAGTTCGGTGCTGCGATTGTCGGTTGTGGTGGCGACGGGGGCATGGGTGCTGATTCGGCTGCTTCCCCTTTTGGATGCGTCGCCCGTAGTGCAGTCTGTGGCGATCGCCATTGGTGCGGCTACCGCCCTGGGAGCCAGCCTGATTGCTATTGCCCAAATTGATGTGAAGCGCATTTTGTCCTACACGGTGAGTGCCTACATGGGACTGGTCTTTGTGGCAGTGGCTACGCGCAACCAAGAGGCTGCCCTGCTGTTGGTTTTGACCCACGCCTTGGCGATCGCCCTAGTGGTGATGGCCGCCGGCAGCATCATCAGCAATTGCATTACCCAGGACATCACCCAGTTGGGGGGCTTACTGCTCCGCAGACCGATCACGGCCTTTACCATGGCGGTGGGCATCGCCGGCTTGGTGGGCGTGCCGCCCCTGGGAACCGCATGGGTGTTTCAGGAACTCGTCAGCCAGTTGTGGTACGGGCAGCGGGGGCTGGCAATTTTAGTGCTGGTGGTGAATGCCCTCACTGCCTGGAGTATGGCGCGCCTCTTCTGGTTGGTTTTTGGCGGTGCTCCCAAGCAAATGACGCTGCGATCACCGGAGCCGATATGGTTGATGGTGGTGCCCATGATGGTTCTGGCTGGGGTGGTGCTCCACGTTCCTCACTTGCTGTGGCAGTGGCAGTTGGTTCAGGATTGGGCGGTTCTGGGGCAGCACAGCGGCATTGCCGTAATGGTATCGAGCTTCCTAGGTTTGGGATTGGGAACACTGTGGTTCCGCCGTAGCCGTACCGGTGAGCCCTTCGTGCCCTGGTTGCTGCCCCTACAGAACTTCTTTGCCTACGACTTTTACACCGTCAAGCTCTACCGCTACAGCATTGTCTGGATCGTGGATCGGTTTTCGCGGTTGGTGGACTGGGGCGATCGCTTTGTTATTGACGGTATCGGCAATTTCTTTGGCGTGGCCACCCTTTTTAGCGGTGAGAGCATCAAGTACACCACCTTTGGACAGCTCCAGTTCTACGTATTGACCATTATTGGGGGAATTTTGCTGCTGTTTCTCCTTGTGGCGTCCTAAGCGGGAGCTAACTGACCGATTTTGTCTGAACTCCTCGATTGCTTAAAGTTCCTTAGCCCAACGTAATCCCCACACTCATGTCCATGGTGCTCTCTGCTTTAATTTGGTTGCCTATCCTCGGAGCCGTCCTCACAGCCCTAATGCCCTCGGCGAAGGGAGCCAAGGCCACGGCGATCGCCACCCTGTCGGCCGTCGTTGGCTTAACCCTTTGGGTCAGCCGTCAATTCCTGCTGACGGAAGGTGGTTTTCAGTTTCGTGAAGCCCTAGACTGGCTGCCCAACCTCGGCGTCAACTACACCCTCGGTCTCGATGGCATGTCCCTACCCCTCGTGGGTCTCAATGGGCTGATCTGCTGGTTGCTGGTTTTTGCCCAGAATGCCTCTGCTGGGCGATCGCGCCTGCTGATGGTGCTGTTGCTGCTCACCTGCGGCGGCGTCAATGGGGCATTCCTAGCCACCAATGCCATGCTCTTTGTGATTTTCTACGAGCTGGAACTGATTCCCCTGTACCTGCTAATCGCAGTTTGGGGGAGTGCCAAGAAGGAATATGCCGCCACCAAATTCCTGATTTTTACCGCTGTCTCCGGCATTCTGATTCTGGCGGCTGTACTAGCCCTTGGCTGGCTCTCCGGGGGGGAACAACCGGTTTTCGACTACGTTCAGCTGCGTCAGCAAGCTCTGCCCCTGCCGCTGCAACGGATCCTACTTCTTGCGCTCCTCATTGGCTTCGGTATTAAGGCGCCCCTCGTGCCCCTGCACACATGGCTGCCCGACACCTACGTGGAGTCATCGAGCACCGTGGCTATGTTTTTGGGTGGGGTTTTAGCCAAGCTCGGCAGTTACGGTATCCTGCGCTTTGCTATGCCCCTCTTCCCGGAGGCATGGGCTGAGCTGTCCCCCTGGTTGGCCCTGTGGGCGGGGGTGGGGATCCTCTACGGGGCATTTGCCGCGATCGCCCAAAAGGACATCAAACGCATGGTGGCCTACAGCTCCATCGGTCACATGAGCTACATCCTCTTGGCCGCCGCCTCGGGGACTGCCCTGAGCTTGGTGGGGGCGATCGCCCAAATGGTGAGCCATGGGTTGGTGCTTGCGCTCCTGTTCTATCTGGTGGGGCTGATCGAACAAAAAACCGGCAGCCGCGAACTCGATGTGCTCAATGGCCTGCTCAACCCCATCCGCGGCTACCCCACTACCAGTGCCCTGTTGATTTTGGGGGGCATGGCCAGCGCTGGCATCCCCGGAATGGTGGGCTTTGCCGCCGAGTTCCTTATTTTTCAGGGCAGCTTTAGTGCCTATCCCCTGCCTACGTTAATGGCGATCGCCGGTACCGGATTGACCGCCGTCTACTTTGTAATTTTGCTCAACCGCACCTGCTTCGGCAAACTAGACAACAATCTCTACTACCCCAAAATCAGCGGTTTGGAGAGCATTCCCTCCCTAGTTTTGGCCGTGTTCATTGTGGTGCTAGGACTGCAACCGGCCCTGTTGCTGCGCTGGAGCGAGTCCACGGCCCAAAGCTATGGCAGCGCCGCATTTCTGCCCCCTCCTGTCATTGCCCTCCATCCTATTAGCCATGATTGAACCCATCCTGCCCCCCTCCACCCACGAGTTTGCCGATATCATCCACCGTCTCGAGTCCGGTGGCGCTATGCTGCCCGACACGCCCGAAAACCTGATGCAGATCATCGGGCTCTACAAAGCCTACGCCGTGCCCATGGACTTCTACTGGCGGGATCTGCTGTACATTGCCGAACAGGTTTTTCTTGATCCGCTGCCCGCTTTTAAGTACTTTCTGCCCGAGGAGTATTTAGAACTGCCCAATCACTATGCCGGCGATCAGGCGGATCTGAGAATTTGGCGCGGGGGAGCCACGGCCCACCCCGAGCTGAGGCAATTTATGGAAAAAGGTGAGCTTCGCCGCTCCCTTCCCAAGCTTGCCCATCACCTATGGCACGATCGCATCAATATGGAGTTTGCCGAGGAGTGCATGCGGGCGATGCTCTGGCACCGCAACATGGGGGGGCAGCTCGATGCCTACCTGGATTCTGAGGAATACCGCCACAATGCCGATCGCGCCATTCGAGCCTATTTTCAGTTCAACCCCGTGATGCTGGCGTTCTACAAAATTTTTCCCGACATGTTCCTCGAGCAGTGCCGCCAGTCCACCATGACCTCAGTGCTGGGATTGTTTTGGGAGATTATGGCCCCCGTCTTTTTTGAGATGAGCGACCTCTACGACGAAGGCAAACTCACCAGCGTCCCCGAGGCTATGAATTTCTTAGTGAACGGGATTTTTGCGATCGCCGGGCGGCCGATTTACCACCGGGTGCGCATTCGCGGCACATGGTACGACATTGTTCCCCATTCCAAGGGCTTTACCTGGCTCTACGAAGCAGCTTTCCCCTATGTCGAGGCAGTTTTTTACCGCACCTCCCCCTTTCGGGGCACCAAATCCTACAACGCCCAAGCGAAGCAAATTCCCGCCGACCAAAACGACTTTCACTACGGTGTCCTCTACGCCGACAAGTTCCCCGTCGGTTCGGCTGGGATTCCCCCTACCCTCCTGCACCAGGACATGTTTCACTTTTTGCCCCCCTACCTCACGGAATACTACCGCCAGCATTGCCGGGGTGAAGACGACATGCTGATCCAACTGGCGATCAGCTTTCAGCGGTCCATGTATTGCGTCACTTCCGCAGTGATCCAGGCGGGTCGCGCAGCGTTGCTCTATCCCCTCGACGACCCCAACCCCCGCCATCGGTTGGCCAACCGCGCCTACTTTGAGGGACAACTTAACCGTTTTTGCCGCCGGGAGTACGGTATGCACCAAGCCGCCCGGCTCAAGGCCATCCAGAGTCAAACCTATCGGTAGCCCCTATGCCCACGATTGTCGATATTGCTGTCACCAACGATGCCTTCCAAACCCTCGTTACTGCCGTCAAGGTGGCGGGATTGGTAGATGCCCTGGCCAGTTCTGGACCCTTTACGGTTTTTGCGCCCCACGACCCCGCCTTTGCCAAGTTGCCGCCGGGAACCATCACCAGCTTGGTGCAAAATCCGCCCCAACTGGCGCGCATCCTTAAGTTCCACGTGGTTGCCGGGCGCTATACCCGGGACGAACTGCGCCATTGCTCCCAGCTTACGTCCCTAGAGGGCACCTCGGTGGATCTCTACGACGACGGACAGACGTTTGAGGTAAACAACGCTACGGTTCTAGCAGCCGATGTCATGGCCGACAATGGCGTAATTCACGTGATCGATACGGTCATTCTCATGCGTCCCCATTGGTTTGCTGGCATCATGGCCGCAGGAAGAACCGACCCGTAGGCATTGCGGTTTCGTATTCGTAATAGAATAAGACATGTCATCACGCTGCACAGCTGTGGAAATTTACTGCACGCGCCCAACTTGCCCGCAGCCGCAAAACAGTTTTCCCGAGTTGGATGCTGGTGGCACGCTAAAAACAGCGGTGCAGAAGTTTTGTTTGAGTTGTGGCATGCCCCTCCTCCTTGCAGGGCGCTACATTCCTGAGAAACCCCTAGCTCGGGGAGGTTTTGGCGCGACCTACCTCGCCCGCGATCGCTACACGCCGGGTCTGCGCTATTGCGTGGTGAAACAACTACAGCCCATTGGCTTCAACCCCCAGCAGATGGAGATCGCCAAGCAGATGTTTGAACGGGAAGGGGCTGTGCTCGATCAACTGGGAAGGCATCCCCAGATTCCCGACTTGCTGGCTTTTTTTGAAATGCTCGCGGGTAAGGATGAATTTTTCTATCTGGTGCAGGAATATATCGATGGCTTTACCCTAGAGCAATTGGTGGAGTTGCATGGGGCGATCGCCGAGTCCGATGTGCTAGAAATCATGCACAGCTTACTTCCGGTGCTGCAGTTTGTCCACGAAAATGGCTCCATCCACCGCGACATCAAGCCCTCAAACATCATGATTCGCAAATCGGATCAGATGTATTTTCTCTTGGATTTTGGCGCGGTAAAACAGCTGACCAGTATGGCACCGGGACAAAAGTCCACGGGGATCTTTACCCCCGGTTACGGAGCGCCGGAGCAGATGCGGGGCGATACGGTCTTCCCCTCCACGGATCTCTATGCCTTTGCCGTTACCTGCCTGCACCTGCTGACGGGAAAACCCCCGGAAGATCTATTCGATGCCCAAACCCACGAGTGGCGTTGGCAGCCCTACGTGAAACTCCATCCGCGGTTGGAGGCGATTTTGCAGCAGATGTTGGAGCCCATTCCCAGTCGGCGCTTGGCATCCGCGGAGGAGGTCTTGGCGGCCCTGCGGCAAGTGCACACCAGCATCCAAAGTGCCCAGGCCCCAACCGCACCCCCGGCATCTTCCAGCCAACCTGGAACCCCACCTGCCCCACCCGCCGCTCCTGTCCCCATGCAGGGAACTCCGTGGTTGCTTCGTTCGCCCCTGGCGGTGCAGCTAACAGCAGCATTTCTGATGGGATTGCATTACAGCCTGTGGGGGCAGGTTCTGATCATGGGTGCGGCCCAACGCATTGGCATGCCAGCGGCGGCAGTGATTGTTTTGATTTTAGGGGCCGGATTGGGATGGCTGCGGGTGGGACAGATCCTCGACAACAAGGACTTGGCTTTTTTGCTGGGGTTGGGGGCGCTGCTGGCTTGGGGAGCGATCGCCCTGGGTGGGTTGGCGGGATTGTTGCTTCCCCTAGTGCAGATGGTCGGCTTAACCCTGCTGGGGGGATTGGTTGCTGTGATTATGATGATTCTGTGCCGTCTCCTGTTCGTGCTGCTGCATAGCATGCTCTAGCCATGAAGCGGATTTTGATCCTCAGCCATGCCTGCGTTACGGCGATCAACCAAGAGTTCTTTGGGGTGCTGGGGCAGCTTTCTGGCTGGCAGGTGACCATTATTACCCCGTCTCGATGGTGTAACGACTACGGTACGGTGCTGGAGCCTCAGCGCTGGCCCACCTTTACCGGGCGCTTGGTTTCCTTTCCCGTCTGGGGTTCGGGTAATATTCCCCTCCATGCCTACCGCACCTTTTTTGGGGCATTGCTGCGGGAGGAGCGTCCCGATTTTTTGTATGCCCACCACGAAGCCTATGCGATCGCCACCTGGCAGATATACCGGGCTACCGAGCACTTCCATCCCTGTCCCAGGGCATTTTGCACCTGGCAAAACCTCTACAAAAACTACCCCTGGCCCTTTTCCTGGCTAGAACAGGATGTCTATCGGCGCAGCACCCTGGCATTTCCCGGTTCCGCCAGCGCCACGGCCGTACTGCGCCAGAAAGGCTTTAGCCAGCCCTGCGTCCAAGTGCCCTATGCCAGCGATCCCCAGCGCTACCACCCCCAACTGCGGGATCGGGACTTGCGGCGATCGTGGCAAGGGTCGGATCTGACGTCGGAGTGTCCGGTGATTTTGGGGTACCTGGGGCGACTGGTGGAAGAAAAGGGATTGCAAACCCTCCTGCGCGCCCTTGCCGACTTGCAGGACTTGGACTGGCGCTTGGTCTTGGTCGGCTCCGGTGCCTACGAGACCGAACTGAGGGCATTGGCGATCGCCCTTGGACTGGGGGAACGGCTGATCTGGGTGGGTTTTGTGCCCCATGTGGAAGCTCCAAAGTACCTGGCTTCCTTCGATATAACCTTGCTGCCCTCGGAAACCCGTCCCAACTGGAAAGAACAATTCGGGCGGGTACTTATTGAATCCATGGCCTGCGGTACCCCCGTTCTCGGCTCGGATTCCGGGGAAATTCCCCACCTGATCCACCAAACCGGAGGGGGCATGGTGTTTGCCGAAGGGGATAAAACCGCGTTGGCACAACGCTTGGCGGACTTGATGACCAATCTTCCACTGCGCCAGTCCCTCGGTGCCCAGGGTCGGGACTACGTGGCACGCCACTACGCCCCCGAAGCGATCGCCCAGACGATGATTGCCGCGATTCAGGCGGTGGTCTGAAAAAAGCGCCAACCCCGGGGAAAGGGGCTAAGCTAGGGCCAGAAATTTTGAGACCGCCTGTGCCCGCCCTTGAGATCCGTGCTGCAAAAGCCGGCGATGTAGATGCGATCGCCCATGTTTTGGGGATGAGTTTTTACCAGCCATTCCACCCCTGCCTGCGATTTTTATCCCCGTTGCTCTACCCCATGGTGCGGTGGGGCATTGCCCTTGACCTTGGGACGCGGCTCCAGGAAGGGCAGGTGCACCACCTCTGCTTGGTGGCCCTGGCCCACCAACCAACACCCCAAGTTGTGGCAGCCCTAGAGCTATCGGTGCGCCAGCAGTTCTGGGTGGCCCCCGTGCCCTATCTCTACAACCTGGCCGTGGCCCCGGCCTGGCGGGGTCAGGGTGTCGGCGATCGCCTGATGCAGTCCGCCGAAAAGGTGGCCTTATCCTGGGGCTACCCAGCCATCTACCTCCACGTTCTGGAAGGCAACCGCGCCGCCGTGCATCTTTACCACAAAAGGGGCTATGGCTGCCTGCGCCCCGACCCCCTGTGGCAACCCTTTCCTTGGCGGCAGGGGCGACGGTTATTGTTCAAAAAATCCTTACAATGAAGCAAATATCCTTCAATTGCCATGATCGCTCTGTTTCACCGTAGATTTCGCAAGATGATTGCCCGCATTGAGGTTACTGGGGCGATCGCCCAGCCGGCCCGCAAACGCCTCCTCGAAGCCCTGGAATTTGTGCGGGAGCGCCGCTTTCCGGCCCTGGTATTGCGGATCGATAGCCCCGGCGGTACGGTGGGAGACTCCCAGGAAATCTATGCTGCCCTGCGCCGCCTGCGCGATCAGACCAAAATCATCGCCAGTTTCGGCAACATTGCCGCCAGCGGTGGCGTGTACATCGGCGTAGCTGCCCACCACATCATGGCCAACCCCGGCACCATCACCGGCAGCATCGGGGTTATTTTGCGGGGAAACAACCTAGAGCGGTTGCTGGAAAAAGTCGGCGTTTCCTTTAAGGTCGTCAAATCCGGTCCCTACAAGGACATTCTGGCCTTTGATCGGGAAATGTCCCCCGAAGAAAAGCAGATTCTCCAATCCCTGATCGACTCCAGCTATGGGCAGTTTGTGGGGGTGGTGGCGGAAGGGCGCAACCTCAGCCCCGCCACAGTGCGCTCCTTTGCCGATGGGCGGGTCTTCACCGGTCAGCAGGCCCTAGAACTGGGGTTGGTCGATCGCCTGGGCACCGAAGAAGATGCCCGCCGCTGGGCGGCGGAATTGGTGGGGTTGGATCCCAAGTCGGCCAAGTTTTTTACCATCAAGCCGCCGAAACCCCTCGTCAGCCGACTGCTACCCCGGGGAGCGGACATGCTGGAGCGGGTGCAGTTTGAGGTGGAGACCAGTGGTCTGCCCCTGTGGCTGTGGCCCCACTAAGCAATTCAAGGGGTGAACAATCGGATTCCAGGCTGCCATCTACGAGATTGATTACCCGGTCGGCAACATCCAGGATGCGGTTGTCGTGGGTGACCATCAGCACCGTGGTGCCCCGCTCTTCGGCCATCTGCCGCATCAGGGTCACAACCTCCCGCCCCGTCACGCGGTCGAGGGCGGCGGTGGGCTCGTCGGCGAGTACGAGGGGCGGCCGATTCACTAGGGCCCGGGCGATCGCCACCCGTTGCCGCTGACCCCCCGATAGGGCATGGGGGTGGTAGTCGATGCGCTCCTGGAGTCCAAGGCGGGCTAAAATTTCCGCTGCCCGCTCCCGATCTGCCCCTTGGGGCTGAATGTCCGTTGCCAGCATGACGTTTTGGCGGGCCGTGAGGGCAAAGAAGAGATTGTGGGCTTGGAAAATAAAACCAATGTTTTTGCGCAACTGCACCAGTTGGCGCTTGCTGCATCCGGCTAGTTCCTGACCCAGCACCCGCAGGCTCCCCGCCTGGAGCGATCGCAGGGCCCCGATCAGGGTCAGCAGGGTGGTTTTGCCCGAGCCGGACGGGCCCATCAGGATCACGATCTGCCCCGGGGCGATGTCGAGGGAAATATCAAAGAGCACCTGCTTCCGCAGATCCCCTTCGCCGTAGTAGTGGCAAAGCTGGGAGATGGCGACCGTGGGCGATGGATTCATGGCAAGCACCAAAGGACACTTCTATTATCGAGCAAGGATTGGGCAGGAACCGGGCCATGGCGGATTTTTGACGCCGTCAGCCTCCCCGGCATCGCCCCAGCGCTCCGTGGAGGTGGGGAAAGGCTCCATGGAAGCATAGCAGAGGGACGAATTATTAGTGAAATCCTGTCTGGTATCGCCTAGCGATAAGCTGGAATTATAGAACGCCGCCCCGGAACTGTTCCCCCCTGCCGGGGAGGGATTCCAGCGGGGCGGAGCAGGGCTCCAGATGGGGCATGTTAGATTGGGAAGACCCCTCAGGATTCCATTCCATGCCAGCCATTCGCCCTAGCCTGCGCACCCTCCATCCCCAGGTCGTCACCTGGCGGCGGGCGATCCACCGCTATCCCGAATTGGGGTTCCGGGAAATCCAAACTGCGGAGTACATTGCCAGCCGATTGCGGCAGTGGGGTGTGCCCCACCAAACGGGGGTAGCCCAAACCGGCATCGTTGCCACCATCCCCGGGGGCGGCTCCGGGCCGATGCTTGCCCTGCGGGCGGACATGGATGCCCTGCCGGTGCAGGAGGAAAACACGGTGGACTACCGCTCCCAGGTGCCGGGGTTGATGCATGCCTGCGGCCACGACGGGCATACGGCCATTGCCCTGGGGGTGACCCACCACCTCTGGCAACGGCGGCAGCACCTGGCGGCCCCGGTACGGATCCTGTTTCAGCCGGCGGAGGAGGGCCCCGGGGGGGCATTGCCCATGATTGGGGCGGGGGCCCTTGAAGGGGTGGCGGCAATTTTGGGGCTGCACCTGTGGAACAACCTACCCCTAGGGACGGTGGGGGTGCGATCGGGGGCGTTGATGGCGGCGGTGGAGCAGTTTGACTGCCAGATTGTGGGGCGGGGCGGGCACGGAGCGATGCCCCACCAAACGGTGGATGCCCTGCTCGTGGCTGCTCAGGTGGTGACCCAACTCCAGGCGATCGTGGCGCGCCAAGTAGATCCCCTCGATGCGGTGGTGGTGACCGTGGGCAAGCTGCACAGCGGGGGGGCGCGCAACGTGATTGCGTCTACGGCGGAACTGGCGGGGACGGTGCGCTATTTTGCCCCCCACTATGCCGGGGCGATCGCCCAAAAAATTGAAGCGGTGGTGGCGGGCATCTGCGCCTGCTCCGGGGCCCGGTACCACCTCGACTACCAGAAGCTCTATCCCCCCGTCGTCAACGATGCAACCATGGCCCAATTGGTGGCCGGGGTGGCGGAGGCGGTGGTGGAAACGCCCTTGGGGGTGGTGCCGGAATGCCAGACCCTCGGGGGAGAGGACATGTCCTACTTTTTGCAGCGGGTGCCGGGGTGTTACTTTTTTGTCGGGGCTGCCAATGCCGAACGGGGGCTGGATTTTCCCCACCACCATCCCCGTTTTGACTTCGATGAGGCGGCCCTCGCTACGGGGATGGAGGTATTGGTGCGCTGCGTTGAGCAGTTCCAGGGGGTGTCCCTAGCCTAGGGCCAGGGTTTGCCACAAAACCTCGGCGGAGCGTTGCCAGGAAAAACGGGCTGCCTGGGCCTGGCCGGCGGCAATGAGGGACTGGCGCAGGGCGGGATTTTGGTGCAGGTGGTGGATTGCGGCAACAAGTTCGTCCGGGCGATCGGGGGAGACGTAGAGGGCGGCCGTGCCGCAGGTTTCCCGCAGCGCCGGAATATCCCCCACGATGACGGGGCAACCACAGGCCATGGCTTCGAGGGGGGGGAGCCCGAACCCTTCGTAGCGGGAGGGATAGACAAAGGCCAGGGCCCGGGCGAATAGGGCTGCCAAGGTAGCGTCGTCTACGGATCCTAGGGAGAGGTGGGTGGGCGTGGGGGCGGCGCTGCTCTGGTAGAGCTTGGCATCCCAGGTGCCAATGGTGACTAGGTGCACGGGGGGAAGCAACGCCAGGCTTTGGGCGATCGCCCCAAAATTTTTGTGGGGTGCGGGATGGGCGATCGCCAGTACGAAGGGCTGATGGTCTAGGAACCTGGGAATGGGAACCTGGGCTCCAGCCCAGTGCTGGCAGTGGTTGGCGGCGTTAGGAATCACGGCAAGGCGTTCCTGGGGAAGTGCTAAATAGCGTTGCAGTTCGCGGCGAGAAAATTCCGAAACCGTAAAAATGTGCGGGCAGATCTGCCCCAGGCGGCGGTAGATGCGGCGGTAGGTTGCCTGGAAGTACCAGCGGTGGGTTTGGGGCATGGCAAACACCATGGCATCGTGGATCACCACCCACTGCCGCCGGTGGTAGAGGGGGGCGGTGTTGCCTAAGTTCAAAAGGGGGCGATCACCAACCTGCCAACCCAGTTCCATCTGCTCCCAGAGATGACCGCTGCGGGTGCCCCATTCCTCAAGTTGGATATGCCTCAGCGGTAGTTCCGCTTGGCGCCAATGGGTTCGCCGGGGGGTGACTAGGGTGGCGGGGTAGTCGCCGAGGATGTCATCGAGGGCAAGCACTAGGTGCCGGGCGAAGCGCTGTACGCCGGTGAGGGGCTGGGTCAAAAAGCGGCCATTGATCAGGAGCGTCACTTACATCAGCCGCCGGAAAAATGCCAAAACTTCCTCCAGCTTCAGCAAGAACCGATCCACCTCGGCGTGGGTGTTGTAGAAGTACAGACTGGCACGGGCAGTGCCGCTCAATCCCAGGCTACGGTGCAGGGGCTGGGTGCAGTGGTGCCCTGATCGCACGGCGATTCCCTCCTGGTCCAACATGGCGGCGATGTCGTTGGCATGCACGCCTTCGGGACCGGTAAAGGCTGCGAGTCCCGCGCGCTGGGTGGGCCCATAGATGGTCACATCCCCTAGGGCAGACAATCCTGCCATCAGATGGGCGGTCAACTCCCCCTCGTAGGCATGGATGGTGTCCATTCCCAGGTGGCTGAGGTAGTCTACGGCGGCACCAAGGGCGATCGCCTCGCCGATGGCGGGGGTACCGGCTTCAAATTTGTGGGGCAGTTCGGCATAGGTGGCATGGTCAAGGTACACCTCGGCGATCATTTCGCCACCACCCAGAAACGGGGGCATAGCCTCTAGGAGCTGTTCTTTGCCGAAAAGAAACCCAATTCCCGTGGGGGCGCACATTTTGTGGCCCGAGGCCACCAGCCAGTCGCAGTCCAGTTCCTGCACGTCAATAGGCATGTGGGGAACGCTCTGGCAGGCATCGAGCAGCACCTTGGCGCCGCAGGCATGGGCCAAACGAATAATTTCGGCCGCCGGGGTGATGCAGCCGAGGGTGTTGGAAACGTGGACAAAGGATACGATTTTGGTGCGATCGCCCAGGAGACGCTGGTAGGCATCGCCATCGAAGGAGCCGTCGGCGGTAACTGGCACAAACCGCAGGACTGCCCCGGTGCGCTGGGCCACGATCTGCCACGGGACGATGTTGCTGTGGTGTTCCATCACAGTAAGCAAAATTTCGTCTCCGGGCTTGAGGCGGCTTAGCCCCCAGGTTTGGGCCACAAGGTTGATGGCTTCGCTGGCATTCCGGGTAAAAACTATTTCGTAGGGCGTGCGGGCGCCAATAAACTGGGCCACTTTGATGCGGGATTGCTCGTAGGCTGCGGTAGCCCGGTTGCTGAGGGTATGGGCCCCGCGATGGACATTGGCATGGTCGCAGCGGTAGTAGTGCTGCCAGGCATCCAGCACGGCGGTTGGCTTTTGGGAGCTAGCGGCATTGTCGAAATAAATCAGCGGCTGACCATGGATGGTTTGCGCCAAAATGGGAAAATCATTGCGGGTGGCGGCGCCTAGAGCCATGGGAGACGGGGCAATCATGGGTAATAACGTGGCAAAAAGTATCTCCGATCATAGCCTAGGCTCGGGACCAATCGCCCCGGAGTCGCTCCTAGGGGCGCTCCTGCTCCTGGGTTTGATCGCCCTTTTGGGGATGCGTCTGGGTCTGGGACGGGCGATCGCCCTGGCCGTGCTGGGCAATATCGGCCCCTGGATTTTGGGGGCGGGGTTGTTGGATCTGGGGCAATCTCTAGGGGCTCCCTGGGGAATTCTGGGAGCTTGGGCCGTTTTGGGTCTAGGGGCGCTGATCCCACTGGGGCGCGATCGCGGAATTTCGGTTCCGGAGGTAAGGGCGCTAATTCTGGGTTCCCTGCTGGGAAGCGGCCCGGTGCTGCTGGGGTTGACCCTAGGGGAACCTCGGGTGCCTTTACTGCCCCTAGGGATTCTGGTTTTGGGGGCAGGGTTGCAAAGTGGGGCGATCGCCCTAGAGCGATGGCGCGAAGGGCTGAGGCAGACATCCCAAGAGTTGGAAGCCCATCTCTCCCTAGGGGCAACCCTTTGGCAAGCAACCCGAACAGTGCGCCGCCAAGCGCTGCGGGCAGCCCTTGCCCCCCAACTGGTGGTTGCGGGAGTGCCTACATTTATCCTGGCCCAGGTTTGGGCTGGGGTTCCACCGTTGCAAAGTGCCACCCAACTCCTCTGGCTATGGGCTGGGCTGCTGTGGGCGGCCCTAGGTAGTGGCTATGGTGTGTGCTTCTTGATGACCCCCAGGGCGCTATCGTAGCGTATGCCCGATTCCCCTAGGCGGTACAGTGCTTCCCGCAGGCGATCGCCATCCCCAATCAAGCTGATGCGCACGTACCCTTCGCCGCCGCGACCGAAGGCACTTCCGGGGGTAAACACCACCCCTGTCTGCTGCAGCACCTTGAGGGCAAAGTCGGTAGAACTAATGCCGGGCGGACAGGGAACCCAGAGGTACATGGTGGCTAGGGTTTTGGGTACCGTCCAGCCCAATTCTGCCAAACCGGCAATCATCAGGTCCCGCCGTTCCCGATAGCGGTCGCGCACGGACTCAAGGTAGCAATCGGGAAGCTGCAAAGCTGTCTCTGCCGCCGCTTGGACGGCCCCAAAAATACCGTAGTCGAGGTTGGTTTTGAGGGTGCGCAATCCCTGGATGACGTGGCGATTGCCGACCACAAATCCCACGCGCCAACCCGCCATGTTGTAGGTTTTCGATAGGGTGTGAAATTCTACCCCCACCTCTTTGCCGCCGGGAATCTCCAGCAAACTGGTGGGGCGGTAGCCATCGAAGGAAAGTTCGGCATAGCAGAGGTCATGCACCAGGAGAATTTGGTACCGCTGGGCAAAGGCCACAACCTCCTCAAACAGTTGGCGTGGGGCGACGGCTCCCGTCGGATTCGCCGGATAGTTAAAAAACAGTACCTTGGCTTGCCGGGCGACGGCCTCCGGAATCTCCGTGACGTCAAGAACCCAGTTTTTTTCGGGACGCAGCAGCATTTCATGGATTTGACCGCCAGCGATCAGCGGCCCCCGAAAGTGGGCGGGATAGGCAGGACTGGGCACCAGTACCAGATCCCCCGGATCGATATAGGCCAGGGCCAAGTGGGTTAGCCCTTCCTTGGAGCCTATGAGGGGTAGCACCTCACCGTCGGGATCGATGGTGACTTGGTAGCGGCGCAGGTACCATTGGGCGATCGCCTGCCGAAAGTTAGCCGTGCCTTCAAAGGGAGGATAGCCATGGTGCTTGACTTCTTGGACAGCCTGAGCGGCCCGCTCAACTACGGGTAGGGGCGTGGGGCCGTCGGGATTTCCCATGCCTAAATCAATGAGATCCAAACCCTGCTCACGGGCGTGCTGCTTGAGTTCATCGAGGCGGGCAAAAACGTAGGGAGGAAGGCTGCCCAGGCGCTGGGCAGGTTTGAGCCAAGTCTGCATGCGTCAGTCGGGGGTTAGCTATCGGGGAGGAAGCACAACTCCGGGGGTATCATCACCGGGGGGGTTGACAGCAACGGGCTGGGCTCCCACGGAGCGGACAACTTCCACGCCGTTTTGCTCCAAAACAACGGTCGGCGGAGTGCTGCTGGCATCAATGCGACGGACAGTGACGCGGCTACCGGCGATCGCCTCGCCGGAGCGAACGTAGCGGGGAGCGGTCTCGCCGGGGGCCATGATGATCGCAAAGGTGGTGCTGCCTAGCTGGGCAATACCTGTCACCATGACGGCATTGGCCTCGGGAGTTTGGGGCTTAGGAGGCTCAGTGGGGCGGACACTGACATCGGGATTGGTGGGAGGAAGGGCCGAGGGCGGTGGCGAAGCTTCGGGGGTGGG
>DBAX01000069.1 GCA_002291895.1 Cyanobacteria bacterium UBA999 | reverse complement strand
CACCCCCAAAGAAATCCCCCCCCTGCCAGCAGCCCTCGATCGCGGCACCTACCCCGACTATCCGACGGCTGCCAGCCCCTTTCGCGGCGGTGAAACTGCGGGGCAGACCCGATTGCAGGAATACATTTGGGAGCGCGATCGCCTGAGGGTTTATAAGGAAACCCGCAACGGCATGTTGGCCTTTGACGACTCCTCCAAATTTTCGCCGTGGCTCGCCCATGGATGCCTCAGCCCCCGGTGGATCTGGACGGAAGTCAAGCGCTACGAGGCCGAGCGCGTGGCCAACGACTCCACCTACTGGCTGATTTTTGAACTCCTCTGGCGGGATTACTTTCGGTTTATCGCGGTCAAGCATGGCGATCGCCTCTTTTGGCCGACGGGACTGCGGGGGTTGCAGGTGCCGTGGCAGGAGGACTGGCCGCGCTTTGAACTGTGGCGCACCGGCAAAACGGGCTATCCCTTGGTGGATGCCAACATGCGGGAACTGGCAGCGACGGGATTTATGTCCAATCGCGGTCGGCAGAACGTAGCTAGCTTTCTGACCAAAAACCTTGGCATCCACTGGCTGATGGGCGCGGAGTGGTTTGAGTCCCTGCTGGTGGACTACGACGTGTGCAGCAACTACGGCAACTGGAACTACACCGCTGGCGTGGGCAACGACGCCCGGGGGTTTCGATTTTTTAACATTCTCAAGCAATCCCAGGACTACGACCCCCAGGGAGCCTACGTGCGCCATTGGTTGCCGGAGTTAGTCGATGTTCCGGGCAGTAAAATCCATCGCCCTTGGGAACTGCTGCCGGTGGAGCAAAAGCGGTTCGGGGTTACCCTGGGCGTAGACTATCCCCTGCCGGTGGTGGACTTATTCCAGTCAGCAAAACATAACGAAGCCCTCTACGATGCGGCTCCCCTCATAAGGTATCCCCGGCGTTAAGGACTGGCACGCGCTACGCAGTTATTGCCGCGCTTTCCTAAACCCCACGCGCCGCCGACAGAAAGATCGTCGCCGCATACTTTAGCTCTGCATCCTCCGCTGGCGTTACTGTATCGACTGACAGAAGTAGTGGATCGCGATCTTCCTTTACTGCATCGCAATGCATTAATTATGTATTAACTAGCAAAGCTTCTGCATCCGCAACGGAAAGCACTGGATCGCTATTTTGTTTTAGTGCTAGTCGATCCATTGGTATTGCATTGCGAAACAGAGCTATCGCAGCACATTCGCTAAAGTAAAGCCGCAATGAATCTCAACTTTTCATTTTTGGCAGGATTTTTGTCCGATTGCACCGTGCTTGTTCTCGTTCTGTGTTCCCTTGCGCACGCCCGCTTTTCGTTGTAGCGACGCTTCCAATGGCTCCCGTTGCGCCGCGATCGCCATGTATAGGGATAGAAAAGATGATGGCAACACTTTTCGGGGAAGAATAGCATGTCCACCAGCAATGGGTTGCAGCGCCAATCCTTCCGCTCTGCAAACTTGAAAAAAGTTGTGATAGCAACTGATTTTGCAAAAAAAAACCTAGCATCAGCCTGCCTAGCTCTAACTCTTCCCGTCCGCCGGTAACTTCGAGCCAGCCCTGAACAGCATCTTCAAGCATCTGCAATCAATGCGCGTTGCTCCCTCCCCAGGTGCGGCAACAAATGAGAGTCGGTGCAGAAGCTCGCTATACATCTTCATCTTGCCAAATCATTGCTTTTATTCCCACGGGTTCAGCGCCTGCGGAAAAAACTCTAGCTAGAGAAATTGCCGCGGTTCATGTTTTGAATGCAGGCACGGAACAAAAATCGACATCACGATGGCGCTTAAAAAAGTCGCGATGTAGCCAAAAGCAGAAGTAAACCCGTCACCAACAGCAAGCTGCTAACAATATTGTTCCAAAACTGATGCTGCCCGATCAAAGATGCCGCCCGCTGCTTGGTTTCCGAGATAATCGGCTGCAAAACCGCTAAATCCACGATGGGCAAAGTTCCGCGCCGATACCATCCCGTTGCCACCACCGATTGCTCAAAAAGGCGTTCCATTTTGACAATTTCCGCACTGGGTTCCCTTAATATGCCCCGCAAATTTGGGAGATAGTGGAGCAACATCATGCCCCCCTGATCTTCTAGGCGAAGAAAGTAGCCCCGCGTTCCGTCTTCGGTGGTGTATCCCATCAGTTCTCCAGGGATTTGTACGGGTTGCCCTTGCACGGGGCTGGCATAGGGATCGAGCAGCAAAGCCACCATATCCGTGTCTTTGACTTGGCGGAAATCGGGGTAGCGGAGGCTGCCCAAAAACATCCAGCCGATCCCCAAGCCGATGAGGAGCAAACTGGTGGTCAGCCATGGGTTGTAGAGCCAGTAGAGCAGTTGCCCGGACACCAAGCCGGCGATCGCCAGGAACCAGGGCCCGATTTCAATCAGCAGGTCGCGGCCAAAGTTGCGGTAGAGGCGGATGCGATCTAACCGCTCCCCCTGCTTGAGGAGCTGGCGAAAGTCATATTCCGGTGATAGCCCTAGTTTTTGGGCGTAGCCACTGATCCGTGCCAGCCGTTTACCAATTAGGGGGTGGGAAGAGTTCCAGGTGAGCCACTCCGCCCAGGGATTAAACAGTTCCCACAAAAAAACTCGGGTGGCAGCATGGAGGGTGACTCCGGCGTAGAGCACTTCAAAGGCGATGCCAATGGCTAGGGTGGTGCGATCGTCGAGGACGCCCAGCAGCCGGGTGGATTCCAAAATGCGGTTCGTGCTTTGCCCCAGTTGGCTCTGGCGGGTAATGCCCCGGGCCATCTTGACCAGGGCCCGGCTGAGACCGTTGGGGTTGCCGGTGATCTCTGCCGCCCGGCGGTCGGCCAATACAACGCGACAACGGTTGAATCCCAGAATGGGATAGTGGCACCAGTCATGGATGCTATGCACTGCCAATGCCGCACCTTGCCATAGTTCTTTGCCGACCTTAGCCCGCAGGGCCCGCCGCTGCAGCACCACGTAGAGTAAATACAGCAGTTGCAGGGGAGCAGCAAGAAACGTGAGCAGCAGTACGCTGCGGTTTTGGATTTGGGAGAGCAGCAGCGCCACAATGATGGCTACTTCATCGGCATCAAGTTCCTGGACTAGCCCGCGGCTAAGGACAATGCGGGACGAATTGGGAATCACGCCGTAGGCGAAGGCTACGGGCGTGTCATCGCTGATCAGACCAAGGCGGGGAATATCCTGGTTGTGGCGATCGCAAAAGGTCTCGATTACACTAACTGCCTCGGGGCTGCGTTCGTCTAAGTCCACCAGGGTCAGCCACTGGGTGCGGTGATAGATCCGTTGGGTGCGATCAACGATCCACGGCGACATAAAAAACAGCAGCACTGCCGTTATGCCCGCTCCCGCAGCGGCCACCTGAACCCAACCGACGGTGATGACTTCCACAAAAAGGGCGATCGGCAACAGCCACAAACCAAAGATCAGCCCGCCATAGAGTAGGAGCAGCCCGACAAAGGCTGCGATGTAGAGGTAAGCATATCCGCGCGGTAAGGGCAGGGCAACGTAGGTTTTGCGATAGCGGTTGGTATCCGAGGGGGTCACCGCTGCCACGGTTTCGTTCCGCTCCACTTCCGGTGGTGCCGGCGGTGCTGCCAGCATCTGGTGCAGGGTAGTAAGCGATCGCCCCAACCAATCCTGCACTTGGGGGTCGGGATGGTCGCGCAGGGCTTTACAAACGGCGATCGCCTTATCCGCCCGCCCGGTGCGCTTGTAGGCTGACACCAGCCACATCTGGGCCTGCACGTACTTTTGGCTCTGCCGATCTACCCCTTGGCTATAGCGCAACAGCAGGTCAATCGCCTCGGTGTAGTGCTTGCGGAGTAATGCTTCCTTCGCCGCCTTCAAGGACATAATCTCGCCCCATTCCGTGGTTTAGGTTCATTACAGCACATTTATTTCCCCGCCGCACTCCCACAGGATGGCCTCGAATGGGGGGCTTTAGGCACGGCGCTGCTGGCGAAACCATTCCTGGATTAGATCCAAACACGCCCGCTCCCGAATGCCGCCGTAGACCTCGGGGTGGTGGAACGCCGCTGCGGTTTGCTCCAGGTTAATGACCGATCGCAGGGCCCCGGTCTTGGGGTCATCAACGCCATAAAATACCCGCTCGATTCGCCCGTGGAGAATGGCTCCGGCGCACATGGGACAGGGCTCGAGGGTGACGTAGAGCGTGCATCCTCCCAAGTGCCACGTATTGAGGGTCGCTGCGGCAGCGCGCAGGGCTAAAATTTCGGCATGGGCCGTTGGGTCGCGATCGCGCTCCTTCCGATTTGCCGCCGCCGCCAGCAGTACTCCATCCTTAACCACCACGGCCCCAACCGGAACCTCGCCAGCACTACCGGCTTCCTGGGCAAGGGCGATCGCCCGATCCATCCAACCCTGGTGCCAAGTCCAGTTCATCCCAGCCAACCAAATGCGCTGCGGGCAGGCTCATGGCTGCGGAGAAACTGCTCGCAGTCGCGAATGGGGTAAATCATGCGATCCCAACGGCTATCCGGCAGAGATAGGGGCCGGCGTTCGGTCATGATCCACCGGCTGATGCGGTTCACCCGCTCGGTGTCAAAGGGCAGAGCCGCCTCGACACGCACCAAACCAAAATAGAGATCCTCGCCACTGCCTTGGTGTAAACGCACGTACCAACTGCACACCCGATGGCGACCCGGCGGTACAAACGCGGCACTGCGCTCCCCTAGCCGTAGATTGAGCACAACTTCCTGTTCCGGAAAGCGAAAGTACTGGGTGTTGTGGCTCTTCACCAGCCCCAGCATCCGTGGGTGGGCGGCCATGGCCGCCCCTATGGTCAAAGAGCCATCAAGAACCAACCATTCCTGCGCGTCGCCCCGGGCAATCCAGTCCGTGGCTAACTGGAATTCTAGGTTTTGCCTGGCCTCCGTAATTGCTGCCCGCGCGGCCTCGCGGAGGGCGTTGGGTTGAAGTTCTTCCGGCGCGGCGATCGCCCCCGTATCCACCAACGGGATGCCATAGGCTGCCAAAGTATCTAGAGTTTCTTGGGAACACAAAGCCCTTGGCAAAAACAGGGATTCCACCGCCCGGTGGCACCATGACGCCATCAGGCGCTGCTGCCGCTGGCGCACTACCGCCGCCACGTAGCCGTAGTACACCGGAAGGTAGTCCTCGTAAAACAGGAGCCAACTGCGTTGAATGCCGTCAGCAAAATAGGTGAAGGGATTTTCTGCCGTAGCACAGGTGCCCAAGGGGATAGCCCGCATTGGCTCCTCCAGCAGGGTGGCAGGGCTCAGGCGGGGGGTAACGTCGCCAAACCCAAGGCGTTCATCATAGTCGGGCAATCGCACCCAATGCCTCTGGGCGGGATGCGATCGCACGTAACGGTGCATGCGTAGCAGGAGGGACATTAGCGCCCCAGGCTGCGGGGAAATCGGCGTCCCGGCACAAACAGGGCTGCCCCGGTACCGCCATCGCTAGGATCGAGGAAGGGCTTGAGGTCGATGCCTCCGCGAAACCCAGGTGCTGCCGTAGGTGGGGAGGCAATTTCAGGAAGACCCAAATCCCAGTTTCCGAGGCTCCCGAGAAACGGTCGGCGCGATCGGGCACGGAACGTGTTAATCGCCGTTGTCTGTTGCCCGCCATCGGCAGCTAGAAGGTTACTAAATACCCGATCGCGGGTAGCTACGGGATCCTGTCCCACGGGCACTGTCAAGATGATCCGGCACGTCGGGTTGCGTTCCGTAGTGGCACAAATGGTGTTGTAGCCATTTTCGACACTGGTTTGCAACTCGACCAAGCCATCGGGACGATAGGACTCCAAACGACGGCTAATCTCCTGACAGCGGCGATCGGCAGACCAGCCCCCGCCCATAGCCCCGGGTGCCGCCCAGGGAAAGCTGCTGTTGGGCTGGCTTTGAGGTTGGTACGCAACTATCGGGAAACCACCTTGGTTCTGACAGACAAATCTCTGACCAGAACGCGACGCCGTGGGTGGTGAACTAGGCTCAACGGGCAGGGCATCGACCGGAACCTGAGCCAGTAGGGTGGCGGCAATAAAAGTCAACATCGGCATTTCCCCCAAGGTACTTCCACAAAGACCCGCTCCTAGAGTACCCGCATGGACGCATCCATTCATTGAATGGTTTTAACCGTGGCAAGCCCCTACAGAGCGGACGAGCGTCGAGGTCGATCAATGACCCAACGTCGCACAATTTAGACGCTCGCAAAATGCCAAAGGTTGCCTATCGGCTCGCAGAAGGTGTGCGTTGCTCCCGCACTTGCTTGGTTAAAATCTCTAGGGCCTTGGCATATTGGGGATCCTCACCCGTGCCAATCAGGTCGCGGTTGCGGGTCAAACGCTGCACATCCTTATCAGTCAAACGCACCACATGATCGGGTGTGATACCAGATTTGTTGATGTCACGGCCGTTGGGGGTGTAGTACTTGGCAATTGTCACGGCTAATCCTGAACCGTCGCTCAAGGAATGAACCGACTGCACCAAACCTTTGCCAAAGGTCTGAGTACCGACAAGGACAGCGCGGCGGTTGTCTTGGAGCGCTCCCGAGAGAATCTCGCTGGCGCTGGCGGAGGAATTGTCCACAAGAACGACTAGGGGTTTATCGGTGAGGGCTTGGCGGTTGGCAGTAAGGCGCTCATTTTCGCCAGACCGCGACACCGTAGAAACAATGGTGGCATTGTTGAGCCACATCCGAGCAATCTCCGCACTGGAGTACAGGAGCCCGCCGGGGTTAGAACGCAAATCTAGGACAAAACCCGATACTCCCTGGTCAACTTGGGCACGGATGGCCTTGCGCATGTCGCTGGAGGCATTGGCATTAAACTGTCTCAACTGGATGTAGCCAACCTTGCCGACACTGGTGTTGCGCACTTCAGCTCTGACGGGGTGAATCTCAATTTTGGCCCGCTTAAGATCGAGTTCGAAGGTTTTGTCACCACGGCGAATGCCGAGCTTGACGGTGGTGCCGGCGGGCCCGCGAATCAGGGAAACAGCTTGGTTGAGATCCATCCCTTCCGTGGTTTTGCCACCAATGGTAGTGATGATATCCCGGGAAAGGATACCAGCATCTGCTGCGGGCGAACCTTCTAGGGGGGCGATGACTGTGAGTTGCTTTGTTTCATCATCCATACCTAGGGTGATCCCAACTCCCGTCAGTTCTCCGGATGTTTCAATCTGCATGCTCTTAAATTGTTCGGGATCCATGAAGCGGGTGTAGGGATCGTCCAACTGCTTGAGCATGTCCCGCACTGCCCGGTACGCTTCCGCACGGGAGGCATAGTCACGGGTCTCGATAAACTGTCGCCGCATCTGCCGCCAGTCAACTTGGTTGAACTTGGCGTCAACGTAGTCGCGGTTGATGATCTGCCAAACCTCATCGACAACTTCCTTAGGACTTTCACGAAATGCGGCAATGCTGGGGTTGGCTACCTGTAGCCCCACCAATGCTAAAGTTGCAGCCAATGCCGCGGTTGAACTGAGCACAAATCCGCCGTTTGCCATAAGTATAAAGCTTGAATGGATGAGGTGAGTAAAGTCTAGCACAGGCATTTTGACCCGCAAGAAACGGGTAGGGTTCATGGGTTGAAGTTTCCTTAACTTTTAATCTCCTGTTTGCCGATAGATTTGGGCGTATAATCATGGGGTAAGTCATACCCCACCCTCAGCCAAGCATGGAAGTCCTTAAGCGCTCCAAAGTTGAAACTATTAAGGAAAAGAGTCAGTTTTTGCGCGGCCCGATTGACGCGGAACTGCTCAACGACCAACCCTTTTTTAGCAATGATGGGGTGCAAATTCTGAAGTTTCACGGTTCCTACCAGCAAAAGTTTCGGGAGCCAGTGCGGGTTAAGGGTGAGGAGCCTCAGTACAGCATGATGTTGCGCACGCGATCGCCCGGAGGGATGGTGCCATGGCAACTGTATTTGGCCCTAGACAGATTGGCGGATACCTACGGTAACGGTACCCTGCGAACCACAACCCGTCAGGGGTTTCAGATCCACGGCATTCTCAAGGCACACCTGAAGACGGTGGTGGCAGATATCGTGAAGCACATGGGTTCTACCGTTGGTGCCTGTGGGGATATTAACCGCAACGTTATGGCTCCCCCAGCGCCGTTGAAGCAGCGCCCTGAGTACCAAATTGCCCGGGATTATGCGGTAATGATCGCCGATCTTTTGGCTCCCCAAGCGGGCGCTTACTACGATGTGTGGCTCGATGGCGAGTTGTTTTTCTCAGCAGAGGAAGCGCCGGAAGTGCGCTTGGCGCGCCTAAATCCGGGAGAAGGAAGCAGAAGTTGCAACATGCCCGATTCTCCGGAGCCGATCTATGGAACGCAATTTTTGCCCCGCAAATTTAAGATGGCGATCGCCGTGCCAGGCGACAACTCTGTCGATTTGTTTACCAACGATCTTTCCCTTGTGGTGATAACCGAGGGCAGGCAGCTCCTAGGCTTCAACGTCTATGTAGGCGGCGGATTGGGGCGCAGCCACAATAACGAAGATACGATCGTGCGGTTGGCCGACCCCCTAGGCTTTGTCCCCGCCGACAAGATCTTGCTGGTGGTTAAGGCGATCGTGGCGGTACAACGGGATTACGGCGATCGCTACAATCGCAAACATGCGCGCTTCAAGTATTTGCTCCACGATTGGGGTGTGGCTAAGTTTCGTGAGGTTCTGCGCGACTACTACCCCTACGAGCTAGCTCCGCTCTATCCGCTGCCTGAATGGCACTACCACGACTATCTGGGCTGGCATGAACAGGGCGACGGGCAACATTTTGTCGGCATCTCCATCGAAAATGGGCGCGTACACGATCTCGATACTCTGCGCCTCAAAACGGCACTGAGGGAGATTTGTCAAACCTACCAACGTCCGCTGTACTTGACCCCAAATCACAATCTGTTAATTGGAGACATCTCCGATGCACAACGGGGCCCAATTCAAGATATTCTTGATCGCTGTGGGGTGTTACCTCCAGAACGACTTGATACTTTAGTCCGCTACAGTATGGCCTGTCCTGCCTTGCCCTCCTGCGGACTGGCCATTACCGAATCTGAACGAATTTTACCTGCTGTCTTGGGTCGAATTCGCCAGCTGCTGACAAAACTGGGACTCGGGGGTGAGTCTTTAGTGATTCGTATGACCGGATGTCCCAACGGATGTGCCCGGCCCTACATGGCGGAGTTAGGACTTGTTGGAAGTGGCGTGCAGGAATATCAAGTTTGGCTTGGGGGCAATATCCAATCAACGAGGCTAGCTCAGCCCTACGTGCAGCGTCTGGCATTAGATGAGTTGGAGTCGGGATTGGAGCCCCTGTTTGTCTACTTCCAGCGGGAACGGCAAGACCAGGAGCGCTTTGGTGATTTCTGTGCCCGCATGGGACTAGAGCGTCTACGTCACTTTGCAGAGCACTATCGAGGTACTGTGGTTATTCAGGAAACGGAAGAACAGTTAAAGCGAAAGGATCAACGCCACCGGGTTACCCTGTCGGCGGAGACATACGAGTCGGTCAAAAATCAAGCGGCGGCCCAGGGTAAGTCTATGAAAGAATTTGTGGAGGCTGCCTTGGCGAATTATTTGCAGTTGCCAGTGGGATAGGGTTGACGTTGTGCAACGCTTCTGGCAATATAGACAAATGCCAAATGCGGGTGTGGCTCAGTGGTAGAGCATCTCCTTGCCAAGGAGAATGTCGAGAGTTCGAATCTCTTCACCCGCTTTATGATAATTTCTAATTTTATTGGTCGTCTTTTTAGGGTTAGTTCTTGACGCTGTTTGATTGATCTTTCTATTTGATTAATTGATATTCTTAGTCAATTATTAATCGGCATTGTTGATTATTTGTTTTATTTTTAATATTTTTTTGAATGGTGCTTCTAGTAATGCTCGCTCTTGAGTTCTATGCCCTAAGCCTAAAGTGTTTTGGAAAGGCTACATCGCAGGAATGCTTTTTAAAAGAAGTGCATTTTAAGCCCATAATTCTTTTGCCTCTTGCTGGCAGGCCCGTAAGGGTAATCACAGTGCTGGCTTAGGGGTTCGACAAACAACTCAAGGAAAATTTCTAGGATTTTTCGATCAAGCATTTCTATGGATTTGTCTAGGTTTCCTAATCAAGCCATGATTGCTCCTGGGAATCCTCCTTGACCATCAGGCGATCAAAGCCTTCGCTGAGACTGGGAGGATTGAGTACCAAGCAGCGGTGCATTTCAATAATTACCTCTTCGGGAACATGGCGATCGCGCTGTTGGTTGCGGTTGAGGCAGAGCCATAGGGGAAGGTTGAGCCAGAGTCCGGTAATTGGGTGGCATTGGTGGCGGCGGCACAGCTCAATAACCTGGCGGCGGTAGCGGGCACGGTAGTTTGTGGCATCATAAATAATTGATTGGCGACCGGCGGCTTGCAAAAACTGGGCTTCGACGTGGTTCCAGATTTGAATCCAGCGACCTTGCTCCTCCATAGCGCCATAGAGGTCTTGACGAATCCTATCGGGACTGACGTAGTGGTATGCGGGCGATCGCAGTAGTTGACGTGCCAAGGTAGTTTTGCCGCTGCCGGGGATGCCGATCAAGATGATTGCTTCTGCCATAGTGATTCGGAGATAGGGTCTAAAACAATGTCAAACTTCTATGAACTTTCTGCCCAAAGTATTGATGGAAACCTGGTGCCCCTGAGTCAATACCGCGGGAAGGTGTCCTTGGTGGTCAATGTGGCTTCCCAATGCGGTTTTACTTCCCAATATACTGGTCTCGAACAGTTGCACCGCCACTATCGCGATCGCGGCTTGGTGGTTTTGGGCTTTCCTAGCAATGATTTTGGTGCCCAGGAGCCTGGCTCGGAGTCCCAAATTAAGCAATTCTGCACCAGCCGCTACGATGTCACCTTCGACCTATTCGCAAAGATCAAGGTGAAGGGCACCGAAAAGGCGGAGGTGTACCGCTACCTGACGGAGACGATCCAACAGGAAGTGCAATGGAATTTCAATAAATTTTTGGTGGACAAGGAGGGCAATGTGGTGAAGTACTATCCCTCTACGGTGGCACCGGACAGCGGCAAGCTGATTCAAGACATTGAGGCGTTGCTGTAGTGGTCTACGGTGAGGTGGAGTTGTTGCAGGCGATCGCCCAAAATCCTGATCGGTGGCATCCTCTTGTATTAACTAATGGCTGCTTCGATCTCCTCCATGTGGGGCATGTGCGCTACTTGACAGCGGCCAGAGCCCTAGGGCGGGCGTTGGTGGTGGGTGTCAACCAAGATGCTGCCGTGGAGCAGCTCAAGGGACCGTCTCGCCCCATCATTCCCGACTGGCAGCGGGCGGAGGTGCTTGCTGCCCTGCGCGCTGTGGATGGCGTGGTACTTTTTGGCGATCGCACCGCCGACCATCTCATTCGGGTTCTCAATCCCGACATCTATGTCAAGGGCGGGGACTACCGCCCCGAAACCCTGCCGGAATACGGCACCGTGCAGGAACTTGGTGTCCGCCTAGAACTGATTCAGGTGGAGGTCCCAACCTCCACCAGTCAGGTGGTTGCTCGCATCGCCCGGAGACAGGTAGTGATGACCGAAACTACCGAAGCCCCCAAGCTGTCGTAATCGTAGCCACCCTCCAACCCAAAAAGAATTTTGGGCGTGACGTGACAGCACCACTCCGTCAGCCGCCCGTAGTCTGGGGGCAGTAGCCGCATCCCGGCGATGGGATCGTCCTGGTTGGCGTCGAAGCCAGCGCTGACAATCAGCAGATCGGGGGCAAAGCTGTGGAGAAAGGGCAGAACTCGCTGCTGGAATGCTGCCTCATATTCGGCGATCGCTGCTCCGGGAGGCAAAGGCAGGTTCAAAATGTGGTGAAAAGCACCTACCTCCTCAGGGCTACCGGTGCCAGGATACAGGGGCGATTGGTGCAAGGACACCAAGGCCATACCCTCACTGTTCCAGATGGCTTCCTGGGTGCCATTGCCGTGGTGCACATCCCAGTCCAAAATGGCGACCCGCGATACCTGCAGGTGCTCACGGGCATAGAAGGCGGCGATCGCCGCATTGGCAAAAATACAGAACCCCATGCCGCGACCGGGACAGGCGTGGTGCCCCGGCGGTCGCGCTGCCACAAAGGCGGGCGTGCCCCCATGGCACACCCGATCCACGCCATCAAGCCAGGCGGCCACGGCTAAGCGGGCCACCGCTTCACTACGCCGCGACAGGGGGGTGTCGCCATCGAGCATGCCGCCACCTGCGACGCAGATATCCCTGAGGGTTTGGAGGTAGGAGGGGTGGTGCACCCGACCTAACCAGTGGGACACATCTGGGCGATCGCCCTCGGGGAGGCACCACTGCACAGCCTCGGCAATGGGCGATCGGCGCACGGCCTCAACAATGGCCAGCAGGCGTCCGGGATTTTCGGGATGGAAATAGCCCGTCTCGTGTTCTAGGAAGACATCGCTGTAGATGATTGGAAACAATGACGTTATACTGTTGCCCAGACCCATAAAATTGCCGTATTGGTTGCCATGTCTGCCCCCGAAACGACCGTTGTAGCTGTGCCAAATGATTTGGCTGAGATGGTCGGGACACTCAGTCAAATGTACCACCAAGGCAAGCGCAGTGAAGTTTTGGAGTCATTGGCCCTACTCGTTTACGATTTATCCCAGGAAACTCAGAATAATGCTCCTACCGGCGATGGGGATGACGAATTAGACTACCGCCAGAGCTGGGATGACATTGTTAATCTCCAGGTTTACGTTGATACCGATATCTACGGCACCCTGGATATCACGCCGCCCTTACCGCCGCCCTTAGCTCCTGAGGAAACCATCGTCCAGCACGGGGAAGAAACCGAGGCCTACCTGCAGTCTTGGATGGAGCTAGCCAAGGAAATCTCCACCTATCCAGACGACCTGTTTACCCGCCTGTGGTCAACCAGCGAATTGGCGCAAATTCTAAAGGTTTCTGTCGATCAGTTGCGCCGCGCCCGGCGCAAAAACCAACTGCCCCTCAGTATTAAAAATCTGATTGTGGATTGCGTCATCTATGATGGCAAACGCAGTCGTTGGTTCGTCCGTCCTGCCTAATCCTATGGTTTTTTCTTTGCTGCAAAACAAGTCCGTGCCCACGACGATTCTCTTTGGGCCCTTTCGCGGAGCCAAGCTGCTGCTCAACCCCTGGCTAGTCCAAGTTTTGCGGCACACCGATGTCGTCTGGGACGTGGGCGCCAATGATGGTTATTATACCTATGGCTGTGCCCAAGCCATGGGCGTTGCCAGAACCCAGGGGACGATCGTGGACTTTGAGCCGGGGCTGACCGATCCGGAACTGCGATCGCGCTTGGTAGAGCCATCCCAGTGGCCCCAATATCGAAACAAGCGCTTTGTTTTTGTACCCCAGTTGGTGGGGGCAACTTGCTCCGAAACGATGACCACCCTAGATGCGGCCTATGCCCAGTATCCCGAAACCCACGGGCGGCGATCGCTGGTGAAAGTGGATGTGGAAGGGGCAGAGCTGGAGGTGCTTGCCGGGGCGGAACAACTTCTAGCAGCCCCCCACCATTGGGTCGTTGAAGTGCATGGAACCCATCTTCTGGAGCCTGTCTTGGAATATTTCCGTAGGGCCCAGCGCCCCGTCACGGTAAGAGACTTGCAACCCCACTGGCTTGTGGGCCGCGAGCAGCGAACCATTCCCACGGTTTGGGTCACTACTGAGGTGCAGGATGGCTAGGGTGCTGCTGGAGCACCTGGAAAAGCGCTGGCCTGGCAGCGATCGCAACACGCTGACGGACATCCACATGCAGATCCCCGACGGAGCATTTTGGGTGTTGGTGGGAGCCTCGGGCTGCGGTAAGTCCACCATCCTCCGACTGATTGCCGGTTTGGAGCAGCCAACGGGGGGGCAGATCTACCTGGACGATCGCTGCGTGACCCAGGTGCCGGCCCGGGAGCGGGATGTGGCCATGGTGTTCCAAAACTATGCCCTTTACCCCCACATGACTGTGGCGGAGAACCTCGGCTTCGGACTGAAAATGCGGGGAATGCCCCGGACAGAGCTCGGCGATCGCGTTTTGGCAGTGGCCAAGTCCCTGGCGATCGATCACCTGCTCCACCGCAAGCCACCCCAACTATCGGGCGGGCAGCAGCAGCGGGTGGCCCTGGGGCGGGCGATCGCCCGTAGTGCCCGGGTGTTCCTCCTGGACGAGCCCCTGTCTAACCTCGATGCCCAACTGCGGGATGAAACGCGGGCCGAATTGAAGTTGTTGCACCAGCGCCTCGGTACCACGACCCTCTACGTCACCCACGACCAGACGGAAGCCATGACCCTAGGCGATCGCCTGGTGGTGCTGGATCGGGGGCAAATTCGGCAGATTGGCACGCCCCTAGAGGTTTATCAAAAACCGCAGAATCTCATGGTCGCCCAGTTTTTGGGCACCCCGCCGATGAATATTCTCGATGCCGTCTACAGCGATGGTAGGTTTCGCCTGGGCGGTGCCTCCATCCCCTGTCCGGAGATGTGGCAACGGCAGCTTCCCTCCGTACCTTCGGAGCCCGTTAAATTGGGGATCCGTCCTGAGCATTTAGCCCTCTGTTCGGCGGATGGGGATCGGTCGGGTCAACTCTGGGTCCAGCGGGTGCTGGTAGAACCCCTTGGCAGCGAACAGGTGGTGCGTGCCGCCCTAGCAGGAGAGCCCAGCCAGCGGCTGCATCTGCGAGTCGGAGCCGATGTGACAGTGCCGGAACACTTTGGGGTCTGCGCCCCGCCGGAGCATTGGCATCTGTTTGATGGGCGCACGGGGCAGCGCCTGATGTTGTCCGCCTGTTCCTAGGGGGATTCTGGTTTCAGATCCCGCTCCATAAGCTCTGCTACGCTCTGTCGGGGGCTTTGTTCGGCCCTCAGGAGCTTGGCTACCCCCCGGGTAATCGGCAAGGGCAATCCCATGGGATCTAGGGCCAAGGCGGTGTTGACTCCCTCGGCGGTGCCGTCAATGCCTGCTAGGACCTGTTCTAGGGGAGTTCCTAGTGCAAGGGCAAGCCCCACCCGGTAGTTGCGGCTAAGGGTGCTGGTACACGTAGTCAGCAGGTCGCCCAGTCCCGAAAGTCCCCAGAACGTTTCCGCGCGCGCGCCCCACGCCACACCGACGCGGATCATTTCTGGAAGCGCCCGAGTTATCAGAGCTGCCCGGGCATTGGCTCCCAAGTGCAATCCATCGCACACCCCCACGGCGATCGCCATCACATTTTTGAGCGTACCGCCCAGTTCTACCCCTAGGGGATCGTCGTTGGTATAGACCCGGAATTGACGGCTTGCTAAAAGTGCCTGGATGCGGCTGGCCGCCTCCCCATGGGAACTGGCCACCACTGTGGCGGCGGGTAGCCCTTGCATTATCTCCTGGGAAAGGTTGGGCCCGGAGAGCACGATCAGGCGATCGCCCGGAACTACGGCCTGCCAGAGTTGGGAGGGCGTTTTCCCCGTACCCAGTTCCAAGCCTTTGGTTGCAGTTACCCAGAGCAGCTCCGAAGGTAGGGTGGGTGGGAGGGACTCAATCAGCGCCCG
>DBAX01000010.1 GCA_002291895.1 Cyanobacteria bacterium UBA999 | reverse complement strand
GGGGTGGGGGTGTGGGGCTGGAAGATGAGGCGTTCAATTTGCTCGTTGAGGGGCTCGGTGGCTTTACCAACGGGGGATTCGATCAGTGCGCCCAAACCGATGGTGAGGATACCGGCACTGCCAAGGAGGAGGAAGCGCCGCCGCGGCAAGGGTTCATCGGGAAGGGGGTTGTTGTGCATGGGTCTGTCCTGGGTGACTCAGGGGAACTCATTTGTATGGTAGGGCATGGGCTAAACTAGGGGCCACGGGTTCCGGAGAGATTGGGTGTGGATATATTGCGATCGCTACCAGTGGGGTTGTATTTAGAGCAACCGGGGACATGGCTGCATCGCTTGGATCCTAGGGTTAAATTATTTTGGCTGTTGACGTTTCTCCTATCCCCCTTTTCGGCCAACGTGGGCTGGCGGATGGGAGTAGCTGTGGTTTTGGTGGGGATCACGCTGTCGATGGGCTTGCCTTGGCGGGTGTGGCGCCAGCAGATGGGATTGCTATTGCTCCTGGCAGTCATGACATTTGTACTGGCGTTGGTCTCCCCGGATGGGTTTGTCGTGACCCAACAGCCTCGCCGGCCGCTAGGGGATAGCGGTGTGCTTCCCCAACCAACGGATTTTCGGTACGTGTTGCTCGAGGTGGGCAACTTAAGGGTGACCCAGCGATCGCTGGATCTAGCGCTGCGGATTGGCACCCTGATCTTCACGTTCTTGTACGGCCCGACGTTATACCTGCTGGTGACCGCTCCAGAGGAGATCACGGCAGCGTTCCGAGTTTTGACGCAACCCCTGGGGCGGTGGCGCTGGCCGGTGCTTGAGGTGGTGTTGACGTTAACTTTGGCGCTACGGTTTGTGCCGCTGGTGTTGGAAGAATTGCAAAATCTCGTGCGGGCTGTGCGGACTAGGGCCATTCCTTGGAAACGGATGGGACTACGGCGATCGCTACGGATTTGGTTGCTGGTGGCAGAGCGCTTGGTGCGCAATTTATTTTTGCGGGCGGAGCAGACCGCTGCGGCGATGCACGTTCGGGGGTTTACGTCCGCCGATAGCCATGGAGTGCAGTGGCACAGGCTGCATTTTGGCTGGGGCGATCGGCTGCTGCTCATCGGATTGGGCTTGGCATGGCTCGTACGGTGGCAGTGGGGCGGCACAGCCTAGGAGTTGCGGGGTACAACAGTATGGCGGAATTGAGTACAGTACAGTTTCAGGTGCGCGGCATGCGTTGCGCTGGTTGCGTCGCCGCGGTGGAGCGACAGCTACAGGGCTGTCCGGGAGTTTCGGCGGTTAGCGTCAATTTAGTGACATCCCAGGCAACCGTGGTGGGACAGGTGGAGGGCGATGGTATCGCCTGGGTTTCCCAGCTCATGGCACGTGTTGAAGCAGCTGGTTTTGAGGCACTACTGGGTGAGGGACTGGCGGCAACGGAGGATCGGGGTGGCTGGGTGCCGCCTGTGCTCCTGGCGCTGATCGCCTTTTTGGAACACGGGGTGGTGCTGCCCGGGGGGATGATTTCCCACGGAATTTTGGCCTGCGCCGCCCTAGTTTGGGGCGGATCTTCCATCATGGGCGATGGGCTGCGGGCGGGGTTCCGCCGGGCTCCCAACATGCACACCCTTGTGGCCCTGGGTGCGATCGCCGCCTTCGGGCAGAGCGTCGTAGCCCTGATCTATCCCCAGTGGGGCTGGATGTGCTACTTCGAGGAGCCGGTTATGCTGCTGGCATTTGTGCGGCTAGGTGAGTACCTCTTAGAGCGGGCCAAATGGGAGTCGGCAACGGCGATCCAGTCCTTGATGTCTCTCCAGCCGGCAACAGCGCGGGTTGTGCGCCATGGCGAGGACGGAGAGTTCCTGGAGGAGGTATCTCTAAAGCAAGTTCGGGTGGGCGATCGCCTGCGGGTCTATGCTGGGGAGCGGATACCGGCGGACGGGGTGGTGGTATCGGGAATATCGACGGTGGATGAATCGATGGTGACGGGGGAGTCGCTGCCCGTGGTTAAGGAGGCAACGATGGCCGTGACCGGAGGGACGATCAATCTCACCGGAGTGCTTACGGTAGGCACGACGGCCATTGGCTCCCAAAGTGTTTTGTCCCAAATGGTGGCGCTGGTGGCGGCAGCCCAAATGCGTAAGTCGCCTTTGCAACGGATTGTTGATCGGGTGGCGGGCGGATTTGCCACGGCCGTTCTGGCGTTGTCCCTAGGAACGCTGGTGCTCTGGCTCTTCGGGGTTGGCATCGACCCCTGGGTGGCATGGCGACGAGCGATCGCCGTACTGGTTATTGCCTGTCCCTGCGCTCTGGGACTGGCGACGCCTACGGCAGTGGCAGTGGCCTCGGGCTGGGGCGCAACCCGGGGCATTTTACTTAAGGGCGGAGCCTGTCTCGCCAAGGCAGAACGCCTATCGCTGGTGGTTTTTGACAAGACGGGCACCCTAACCCAGGGCTGCCCCCAAGTCACCGACAGCCTAGCTTTGATCTCCCCCCCCACCTTTTGGCAGTGGCTGGCTAGCGTGGAGGCGGCTGCCAAGCACCCCCTTGGTCGGGCGATCGCCACCTATGCTGGGGAGCAGGGCATCACCGTGGTTCCGTTAGCCGCTGCGGAGGTCATTCCTGGAGAAGGAATTTCTGCCCAAGTTAACGGCACCCTGATCCGCATTGGACGGCAGCAATGGTTGGAGCACTTGGGCGTAGAGGTGCCTGCGGCAGTGCGATCGCCCATCGATGCCTGGTCAAGGGACGGTAAAACCGTGGTTGTGGCCGCCCAAGAACTGACGTGCATCGGCTGTCTGGCAATCGAAGATCCCCTTCGCCCCGATGCGGGCACTGCGATCGCCACCCTGCAAAGGATGGGGCTAGCCGTTTGGATGCTATCGGGCGATCACCACAACACTGCCACGGCGATCGCCGAGCGGGTTGGTATTCCCGCCTCCCAAGTATTGGCGGAGGTGCGCCCGGAGGGCAAAGCCCAACACATCAGCCAGTTGGAATCCCAAGGGCACCACGTTGCTATGGTTGGCGATGGCATTAACGATGCTCCTGCCCTGGCCGCTGCCACCCTAGGCATTGCCCTAGGCTCGGGAACCGATGTGGCCATGGCTAGCGCCGATGTGGTTTTGGTGCGTCCCCAGCTTGCCCACATCAGCTCGGCGATCAACCTCTGCCGGACCACCTACGGCAAAATTCGGCAGAACCTAGTCTGGGCGTTTGTTTACAACTGCTTGGGCATTCCCCTAGCTGCGGGACTTTTTGCCCATCAGCTCCAGTGGGAACTCAATCCGGCGATCGCTGGGCTCGCTATGGCCCTTAGCTCCGTAAGCGTGGTGCTCAATTCCTTGGCGCTGCGGTACCAACGCTTTTAGCACCGATCCAACCAATACCCAACGTTGTGCTTTGTCCGGCGCGTGGGCGTGAGCCGAGTACATTCTGCTGCAACCGCGGGTTAGGCGGTTTTCTGTTTCGTTTCTGTTTCATGTAGCGTCAATCAGCGACTGGTGAGGTTGGATTCAGTACCTTGACTTCTCGGTCGATCTTCTTGCCCAACTTTTCCTGGGCAGTTTCTAGGTCATAACGGGATTGCAACCGAAGCCAAATGCCGGCCGTGGTGCCAAAGTATCGTGCTAAACGCAAGGCCGTATCCGCAGAAACAGCCCGCTTGCCATGAACAATCTGACTAATCCGGAGCGGCGCCACGCCGATGTCCATCGCCACACGAGATTGAGTGAGTCCCAGAGGCTTCATGAAGTCTTCGAGTAGTATTTCGCCCGGATGAATGGGGGGTAATTTCTTCATAACAATTCAGTGATAATCAGTGATTTCTACGTCATAGGCATTGGTCATTAACACGGATACTATGCTGGCCGGTCTGGTTATCGGGTGGGACGCGCAGATCCGGCAAATCATCTGCCTCGTCCCGATAGACAAGTTTTCACCGAGCTGTTTTCTGGATATCTGGAGGGAACTTTCGAGACACCTCACCGCAATAGAGCTTCTCAGTTCTGGTATCGGCAAAGCTTTCAATCACAGGCTAATAGTAACGCCTGACGATACCAATGCCAAAAGCTACTATCTGACCCTATGTGGACGAGAGCGTTGGGTCGCCTAACACAGTGTTAGGTGGGCAGCACTGCAAAATGCCTAACGCCCCGCAAGGTGTCAGGGCTCAGTCCATGGCATAGGGTTGTATCAGTTGTTATCCTACTGATTTGCCATGGGTCAGCCGCATCCAAAATTCACCAACGCTGATCGGGGGGAAACCCTAGAATTACTGAAAAAACTGCAGCACTGTCCCGGCCCTCGGCTGCGCGATCGCCTGGTCAGGTTGAATATTGGCTTGGTCAAAAAAGAGGTGTCCTATTGGTTGCGCCAGGGTGCTGACTCCTACGAGGATCTCCTGCAAGTTGGTGCCCTTGGGCTGATGGCGGCGATCGATCGCTTTGAACCCGAGCGCGGCTATGCCTTTAGTTCCTTTGCGGTGCGCCATATCCGCGGTGAGATTTTGCATTATTTGCGGGATCGGAGCACGACGCTGCGCATTCCCCGGCGTTGGCGCGAACTCAACCTCCAAGCCATGAAAGTGACCCAAGACTTGCGGGCAACCCTCCACCGCGAGCCAACCCAGCGGGAGATTGCCCATGCCCTCGGAGTCAGCCCCAAGGAATGGCAGGAAGCACGTCTAGCCTACCAAAATCGTTGCCTCATGAGCCTTGATGCCCCCGTGCAATCCCACGAAGAATCATCGGCATCCATCGGCGACCTGATTGCCGACCCAAAGGCTACCCCCTGGCAAAAGGTGGAGGAAACCTGGCACCTGCAGGAGGCGATCGCCCAGTTGGAGCAGCGCACCCGCCAGATCCTGGAATATGTGTACCTAGAAGACCTTCCCCAGCGGGATGTGGCAGAAATGATGGGGCTCAGCGTCGTAACGGTCTCCCGCCAAGTCAAGAAGGGCATCACAACCCTACGGGCGGCCATGATGGCCCAAGCTTCCTAGTTTTGGCGAGTGGGGTATACCTCCACATACCCCCGGTGCACGGCTGGGCAGTCATAGGCTAGGTCCTCCGCCAGGAGGCTGCCCGTTCCCAATCCATGGGCATAGGTTTTGGGTAGCGTCGCTGCTAAATGCATGGCTCCATGGCGGGCGATCGCCCCATCTAGGGCCGTTGTTACGACCACGGCTAGCCCTTCCCGGAGAATGGCCCGCGCCGCAGCCTTGGCCCTGAGGAGCCCCCCCAATTGCATCGGTTTCAGCACGTAGACATCGGCTACGCCCCTGTCGAGCAGCTCCCAGAGAACTGCCGGGGAAGCCACCAATTCATCCGCAGCTACAGGAACAACCGCGCGCTGTCGCAGTTCCGCCATATCCGCCGCCGTAGCCACGGGCTGTTCGATGTACTCAATCCCCCAGGGAGACAGGGTAGCACAATGGGCGATCGCCGCCTCTAAAGACCAGCTTCCATTGGCGTCAAGGCGCAATTCTCCCCGGTTGCCAAGCCAACTGCGCACCCGCTGCACCCGCTGCCAATCCGTAGCAAAATCCTGTCCCACCTTCAACTTAAAGCAGCGATCGCCCTCATCAAAGCCTCTCTGCACCTGCCCTAGGGTTTCTTGAACGTTGCCACTGCCCACGAGGCGGTTCACCGGCACCAAGGAAGATGGCGTATCCTCCGGTGCCGCCAAGAGCATGGCCAGGGGCACGCCAGCCCGCTGCGCCAAAAGGTTTAGGAGGGCCTGCTCCAGTCCGTGGCGGCTAGCGGGTGTGGAATCGCACGGCTCCAACCAAGTGGCAAGTTCCTCTAGGGTGGGCAAGGGGCGACCCACCCACTGGGGCAAAACCATCGCTAGCTGCGCCGCCATCCCATCCCACGATTCGGTTCCCCCAAAGGGAGCAGACTCTCCGTAGCCAACCACCCCATCCGTATCCCGAACCAAAATTACCGCGCCGCATCGCTGCTGCCACAGGTGGTGGGCCGTTCTCAGGGGCGATCGCAAGGGCAGGGTATAGGGTTGCCAACTGGCAGATGCAAGATAGGCCATGACTGCATTAGGACTCCTATGCTATTATCAAATTCCTTGTCAAAAATGAATTATTGCCATGAAAGTTGTTAGTTCCCTCAAATCCGCCAAAACCCGCCACAAAGACTGCAAAGTTGTACGAAGACGGGGCAAACTCTACGTAATTTGCAAAACCAACCCCAAATTCAAGGCGCGCCAGGGTTAGGAACCAGTTCGCGCATCCGATGCACCTATCAAGAAGATACGTGCCTAGGCATGTGCGATCCGCACCCACGGGAAATTTTAAAAATAAAACTTTTTTGAATTCCAGGAATTGAGTAAGGCTTCGCTCGGTGCCATATATTTCGTTTGTGTTGGCATATATTGTTGGGTATTAGATGTTAGGTATTAGGCTTAGCCTGCTTCAAAAATACAAAAATAGTAGGTGCTAGCCCGAAAGAAGCCGATTTGATATTGATTCCTCTATTTCCGGCGATTCGATTCTAAGGGTTTGAAGATGGTTTGAGAACAATTTTGAATTGGGCAATATCGTTGACAATTCCCTCCAAAGAATTCCCTAGAAAAAATGCAAAAGCCTCCCCAGTTCTCTCCGGAGTTCTGGGAAAGCGCGACAAGAGCTTGAATGCATTGATTGCATTTTCAACGAACTACGCAACTACTGGTTTTTTCGTTGGGATTGTCGTTGCTCCCAGCGCTGCTTGAGAGCCTTGGCAGCCATTGCGTAGCCGCCATCCGCACCATCAACGAAGTGCACCTGCTGCCCGTGACGTTCAAAAACTAGGCACGTCATCAAAACGTGATCGCTCACATGATAGCCATAAATCAGACGCCCAAGTTGATAGCCCTCCTCAAGGTGGGCCACCAGCACCCGTCGCATAACAGCGTCTCCGGAGACCACCATCCGCAACCCATCATCAAACTTTTGGAAATCCACAGTCAGGAGCACCAAATTTTTGTAGTTCTGCCACTCCTTACCCCCAAAGCGCATCAGCAGCCAACCCAAAAGATTCACCAGTCGCAGCCACCAGAGGTAGCTCCACCGTCGCCAGCCCGGTCGCCGCATGAATACTTTTGCCTCCCCCAAAAGATCCCGGTGGGCCCAAGACAGGTGCATCTTTGGCACAGCTACGGGATGGCGCTCTTCCCCGGTACCGTAGGTTGCCTCCACCGCGCGCACGACATCGAGATATACCCCATCGTTTTCCGCTGCCGTTGCCATCGTGGCGATCACAATGAGACTAACACTTTCGGCATAGCGACTCGGAATGGCTTGCCAGCGGCATTCTAGTCCCGTGAGATCCGCTACTGGCTTTGTTCCGGGGGCAAGCTGAGGTGGGTATGTCTGGGCAAGGGTGCTGCTTTTAACCAGTTCCGTTGCTGTTGCCGCGCCTCCTCCCTTGAAGATCGCCTGGTTGTAGTGGGGCGAAATCGCCAACTTTCCCACCAAGATTGGCTCGGATAAGTCGGCTACGGGCACCATCCCCACGCGCAGCTCGAGGTGAAAAGACTGGGCAGCCATACTCTGAACTGCAAGCAGGGCCGACGCAACACGATCTTTCAGGGCGTTTGGAATCAGAACCGTTGCCCCATCTCCGCCAAATACAAAGGGGATTTCATAGCCCGACGCCACATTGAGCACGGCCACAATGGTGGATGCGCCCATGAGGTTGACTTCCTTGTAGCGCCCCATTGCAATGCGCTGGGTGGAATTGACGACGTCGGAAATGACGACCCACCAATCCGCAGGAACGGGACGAAAAAAAGTACCATCCACAATTTGCCGTAGCCGCTGCATGGGAGGCAGTGCAGCGTAGAAATTGGCATCGTTTATAGGGGTGGGCGAATACATGTTCTTATTGTGAGCAGTTTTTGCTTTTAGTATTTTCGTTCTGTTCTGGAATGGCTGCGCTGCATCCATCGACCCAACTGTGAGCTAGTATGCGCTAGAAAAACTGACCTATCCTGGGGGGCACGGGGTGGACTCGGTACCAATTCATCGCCGTGGGGCGCCAGCGCGGGTGGGCAGGGGGAAAATAGGGGTTGGACGAGGTGTGGCAAGTAGACAAAAGGTCATAAATATCCCATAAAATGTGACTTATTCCTACTCCGCAAGCATTTTTGTGTTGTTGCCCCATTTCACCCATTCAAAGCACAGCTTATGGAACTGGTAACATTTCTCCACGGCGAAGTAATACACGCCACCCAACTCGATGATCGCGACGAACGTATCCCCCCAGAGCAGGCCCAGGAGCACCTCCAGAGGGCAATGGGGCCATCCCTGTGGCGCATTGGTCAGCGGGTAGTACCCGCCATGGTCATGGCTTCAACCGTAGTGCTTCCCAGTTGGGGGGCGATCGCACCAAGCGTATCCACCAACACCTTTTACGTGCAGCACCTGCTGCGGGAAAATGGTTTCCACCCTGGCGACATCGACGGCGTAGCGGGTAAACGCACCCGGGAAGCCATCATAGCTGCCCAGAGATTCTATGGTTTGGAGCCCGACGGTATCGTTGGACCCGCGACCTTAGTTGCCCTAGAAAGCCGTGCTGCTGCCGTAATCCGCGAGGATGTGTCGGTTCAACAATTGCAGCGCCTCCTCCAAGCGCGGGGCTTTTACCGCGGCCCCATCGATGGGGTCATCGGCCCGGAAACGCGGGGGGCGATCGTGGCTGCCCAAAGGCACTATGGGTTAGAAACCGATGGAATTGCCGGTAGCAGAACCCTAGAAGCCCTTCGCCAGGAGCGTCCGTCAACGGCTGCGGCTCCAAGCCCGCGCCCAACCGGCGATCCCGAAGTATTGCGCTATCAAACATTGCTGCGCGATCGCAATTTTTACCGCGGTCCCCTAGATGGTTTGTTGGGCATCCAGACGCAGGAGGCGATCACGGCCTTCCAAAAAGCAAATGGTCTCGAACCCGATGGCATCGTTGGCCCGAACACTTTAGCTGCCCTGCAACAGTCGGCGGCAACCCCCACACCCACCCCTGAACGCAGTGCCATTGCCAATTTGCAAAATCTGCTGCGCGATCGCAATTTTTATCGTGGCGAGATTACGGGCATTTTGGGACCAAACACCATTGCTGCCATTCGCGCCGCCGAAAATCAGTACGGACTTCCTGCTACGGGGCAGCCCTCCGCCGCCCTGACCGCTGCCCTAGAAACCAGCGCCCTTCCAGCACCTCCAGCTCGGGCCTCCGTGCGCCAACCGGCACCTACCGACCAAATTACCGAGCTGCAGCAACTCCTGAAGCAGCGGGGTTTCTACGTGGGGCAAGTGGACGGGCGCACCAGTTCCGAGTTGACGAGCGCCATCCTCAGGGCCCAGAATTTCTACAAGGTTTTGCCCGCCAATGGCCGCCCCTCCCCGGAGCTGCTCAGTCGGCTGAAACAGGATTCCTTCAAACCAGAGGCCAATGACTCGTAACATCCCGTGGATTCGCTCGGTTCTCATCGGGGGCGTTTCCCTCGTGGCCCTCACTATTTTCGATGCATTTCGCTTCGTCGAAAACGGTCAAAGCTTGGTGGTATTTTCGCGACTCTATGGTCTGCAGCGCAGCGCCCTCCAGCCTGGCTTTCACTTCGTGCTGCCCCTGCTGACCGAGACCTATGCTTTTGATACCAAGACCAAGACTCTGACCTGGAAGGATGAGGATAGTACCGCCTATGCGCCCCGCCTCGCGTCCCTTTCTGGGGATGGGCAGGTGATTCGGATGGAGTTGACCCTCCAGTACCGCATTGCGGATCCGGTGGTTGTGCTCGAGCAGCTTGGCGATGACTACGAGGAGTACATTGCTGCCACATCGCGGTCGATAGTTTTTACGGAAACCGGCGGTTTTTCTGCCCAAGCCCTGTTTTCGACGGATCGCGTTGCCCTCCAATCCCAGCTCCAGGAGCGCATGACCACGGCCCTTGAAGGACGCGGCATTGTGGTGGAGGCACTGTTGATTCGGGATGTTCAGTTTGATCCGGATTTTGTGGCGGCCATTGAGGCAAAAACCATCACCGAAAATCAGTTGGCACAAAAGGAATTCGAAATTTCCCAAGCCCGGGAAGATGCGCGCACGGTTATTTCCCAGGCGGAAGCTGAGGCGGGGCAGCTCAAGGCTAAAGCCGATGCCCTAAGGCGCAATCCCCAGTATCTCAATATCGTTAAGGCGGAGGTGTTTGGGGAAACCCTAGACACTTTGGTGACCCGTTAGTCGTTGGGGGCTGACTGCGGGTTGACTACTAGTTGACGATGAGTTGACCAAGTAAGCCCCATCGCGTCTAAACTATTAGTGCTTGTTGGCGCTGTCCTGGGGTACGGTGCCAAAAACTGTGGTTTTGGGGCATTGGGGCACGGAGATGCTACAAAGGAGGCGTTTGTTTCTCTTACCCGACCTGCCCCTATGACTGAAGCTGCTATGGAGCCAATGTACCGCCATCGTGTTACCCGCATCTGGAATGAGTTGCGGCACCAACAAAAAGATGGCGCGGATACACCTTTGGCGATCGCCGATTTGCTACCCCTTGACCAATACCACTATTTGGGCGTTGCCCCTGTGGAGGAAGCTGCACGGCACCTCAAGATCGGCGCGGGGGATCGCATCCTCGACATCGGTGCGGGGGTGGGGGGCACAGCCCGCTACTTGGCGGATAAATTTGGCTGTCGGGTGACGGGGATTGAACTATTGGAGCACCTGTGTACGGCAGCGGGGGAACTGACGCGGCGCACCGGACTGAGCGATCGCGTTGCCATCTTTCAGGGCGATATTCTGGAGGTGGAGGCCTTGCCCATCGCCGGGCAGCAGTTTGATGGTTGGGTGGCCCTGATGGTGTTTTTACACATTCCCCAACGTCAGCAGCTATTGCGCCATTGCCATGCCTTGCTCAAGGCCGGCGGCAGATTTTATATCGAGGATTACTACTTGCGCCGACAGCCTACGGAGACCGAGCGCCATGCCCTAGCCGCAACCGTGGCCTGCCCCTATTTACCCAGCCGCGAAGAATACGAGTCCCATCTGGAGTCCGCGGGCTTTAGCGCCTTGGAATTCGTCGATGTTACCCCCCAGTGGACGGACTGGGTGCAGCAACGGGCAACGCAATTCCACGCAGAGCGCGATCGCCACCTGGCCGTTCACGGTGCCGCCCTCGTGGAGAGCTACGACCACTTTTATCGCACGGTGGCCGACCTCTTTGCCAGCGGAGCCGTGGGTGGGGTGCGCTTAGCAGGGCAGAAGTTGTGATATTCTCGCGGCGCGGCACGGGTAGGGGAGCTTTACAACGATGGAACCAGCGCAAGCAACGGAAGCAGTCAGTGGCTTAAATGACGGGGCGATCGCCGAGCGGATCCGCCTTGGAGCGGTGAATGCCGTGCAGATGCGCTCCAGCCGCCCCTATCGCGACATCATCTCCGAAAACGTTCTTACCCCTTTCAACATTGCCTTTGGCGTGATTTTGGTGCTGCTGGTTGCCCTAGGTAAGCCCAGTGATGCCGTGTTTGCGGGTTTTTCCGTGTTTTTTAATATTGTGGTGGGGGTACTCCAGGAAGTGAAGTCCAAGTGGGAGTTGGATCGCCTGGCTCTGCTCTCCGTGCAACAGGCTACGGTGCGTCGCAACGGCGAAGAGGTGAGCATTCCCCTCCAGCAGATCGTGCGCGATGACGTGGTGCTGCTGCGACCGGGCGATCGGGCCCCCGTGGATGGCCCCGTGCTGGTGTCTGAGGCGGTGGAGATGGATGAGTCCCTCCTGACCGGAGAGTCTGACCCCATCCCCAAGCAGGTGGCTGACCCCATCCTTTCCGGCTCCTTTTGTCTGTCGGGGAGTTGCGCTTTTCGGGCCGAAAAAATTGGCAGTGAGAGCTTTGCCGCCCAAATCTCCCGTTCGTCGCGGGTGTATAAGCGGGTGGTGACGCCGTTGCAGCAAAAGATCAACGCCCTCGTAGAGGTGTTTATCCTTTTACTGTTGGTGGGGCTCTTTCTCCACGTGGCATCCAGCTTGAATACGGGGCGATCGCTCGTCGATACGATTAGCTTCGGCACCGTGCTGATCAACAATTTTGTACCCGTGGGGCTCCTGGTATCCATTAGCGTGTCCTTTGCCTTGGGGGCGATCGAGATCAGCCGCAAGCGCACGCTGATTCAAAAGATCAATGCCGTTGATTCGATGAACAGCGTGCGCATTCTTTGCACCGACAAAACCGGCACCCTCACCCAAAATCGGTTGCGCGTCGTGGGCGAGGTACCCCTAGGAACAACCACTGCCGACGATCTGCGGGAACTGATGGCCCTCTACGGGGCCCACCTCACCGCCCCCAACAGCAGTGCCAAGGCGATCGCCACCTATGCCCAGACCCCCCGCTCCCGGGCCGTAAAAACGGCGGAGGTGCCCTTCAACTCCCAGCGCAAGTGGGGCGGCATCACCCTAGATCTGGGGATCAGCGTGCTGGTGGGTTCCCCCGACATCATCCTCACCGAAGAGGCCCACCGCCTCCAGGCGATCGCCCATGCCCAAAACGGACTGCGGGTACTGGCGGTCGTCACCACAGAGCAGCCCCTCGACGGCGAACTAGTCTCTGCACGCTGCGATCGCGGGCTTATTTTGCTAGAAGATAGCCTGCGGGAGGATGTGGCCGAAACCATCGCCCACCTGCGTTCTCTCCAGGTGCAGGTGAAGGTAATTTCCGGGGATCACGGGGCCACAGTCGCCGCGATCGCCACTGCAGCCGGCATAGCCAACACGCCCGATACGGTTTTTCTCCAATCCCAGCTCGATGCCCTTTCTCCCCGAGACTTTGCCCAAGCAGCCCTCAAGGGGACGATTTTTGGGCGCATCCGTCCCGAAACCAAGCGGGCCCTGATTGCCGCCATGGTGCGCCAGGGAGCCTATGTGGCCATGGTTGGCGATGGGGTAAACGATGTGCCGGCCTTCAAGGAAGCCAAACTGGCGATCGCCATGAACGACGGGGCCCAAATCAGCAAAGATGTGGCCGACATCGTGCTGCTCGACAACACCATCTCCACCCTACCCGTGGCCTTTGCCGCCGGTGATCGGATCAAGCAAAAAATTCTGGCATCCGCAAAGCTCTACCTCACCAAAAACTTGGCCACCATTCTGGCGATCGCCTTCACCGGTTTTGTGCAACTGCCCTTTTTGATCAAGCCGCCCCAAGCGACGCTGCATACCCTGGCGGTGGTAGGTGCGCCCACCCTGTGCCTAGCCTTGGGATGGTTCCCCCCGCGACGCATCAAAGATTTCTTTCGCGATGTCCTCGGTTACAGTCTGCTGTCCGGCACCATCGGGGCTTTGGCCATTACCCTAGGTTTTGTCCTCACCTATTTCTATGCCCTTGGGGTGTTTGACAACGACATCACCAGCGTCAGCCTCGATACCCTCACCCGGGAGTACGGACAAGCCCAGGCCGTTGCTACCTTAATCGCCATGATCTACGGGTTGCTGATCTTCTTCGACAGTGTGGGCATCACCATTTGGAAGCCCCACACCGTGCAACGCCACCTAGGAGCCTTTATCTACGGCTCCACCTCCGTGGGGCTGTGCGTGGCTACGTTGCTGCTGCTGCCCGAAATCTTTCAGATCGAATATCCCGATCGCGCCGGCTGGACCCTCGTGCTTTTTTTGCCCACCGCCGCCCACTACCTCCTCCGGATGCTGCAGTCTAGTTCCCTCTTGCGCACGTTTCAGCGATCGCTGATGCAACCCTGATGGCACCATGGGGGGAACTCGCGGCCCTGGCTGCCGCCATGGTTTGGGCCGTGGGAACACTCATCTATGCCCAGCTCGGTCCAGCCCTATCGCCCCTTACCCTCAATGGCGCTAAGGGTATCATTGCCGTTCCTTTCCTGGCGATCGCCCTTTGGTTGCAGGGCACAGCGCTGCCCACCCTTCCCCCCGCAGATTGGCTGTGGCTAGCCCTCAGCGGCATTGTGGGCATCACCCTCGGGGATACGGCTTTTTTGCGGGCGCTACCCCAGTTGGGGGCGCGGCGGTTATTGGTGCTCGAAACCCTGGCCCCGGTTTTCGCCACCGTTTTGGCAGCCCTTTGGCTGCGGGAGGTGCCAACCCTCTCCCGGCTCGGCGGCATTGTCTTCGTGCTTACCGGCATCATCTGGGTGCTCCAGGAACGCCCGCCTGCCGCGACGGACAGTCCTCCCATCACCGTTTCAGCCCTCGGCTGGGGTATCGTGGCAGCCCTATGCCAGGCGGTTGGGGTGGTGCTTTCCCGGTTGGTTCTGTCCGATAGCCCCCTCGATCCTCTGTGGAGTTCCCTGTGGCGCATCGTCGTTGGGGTTAGCATCCTGTGGCTTGCAGCAGGGCGATCGCGGCTGCTGCGTCCCCTAGGCACCCTAGGTTGGCAACAGTGGCTCAGTCTAATTAGCGCCGCCTTTCTAACTACCTTTCTAGGCATTTGGCTGCAACAAACAGCCCTCAAACTGTCGCCAGCGGGCATCGCCCAAACCCTTACCGCCACGAGCCCCATCTTTGTCTTGGTCATTACCGCGTGCCAAGGAAAACCCCTACCCCCCAGTTCCCTTGGCGGCGTGGCCCTCGCTCTAGGCGGAATTTATCTATTGGTGGGTTAGATGCACCGCGATCGCCTAGTCAATATTCGGATGTGCCTCATCATCTTTGCAAACCCAAAGTCATAAACCTGGCTAGGTTCCTATTTACACTGCTCGCGCAACACTTCTAAGAAGCGGTGCACGTGAAGAAAACGATCACGTATCTTAACAAGAGAAACGGTGGCATCACCCCCGTGGGCAATGTTGTTGCGTAGTCCAACCGTACTGCTTATAGAATCTTTAATCTCGTCGGACAAATCTTCTAGTTTTTGTTTCAAGCCCGGGTCAAAATCAGCAGCCAAAACGAGGATATCTTTAAGATCAGGGTTCCGAAAACGGCTCAGTTTTTTGGAAACAAAACGCTGAACCCCTGGAGCTGCACGAGACTGGGCGTAGGTTTCAAAGGATTCACGAACAGTGGTTTCAATCAGCCCAGACAGTCGAATAGTGATATATTTGGCGAGTTCTCCTTGCAGTTCTAAATCCTCAACTTTTGCGGCCTTATCCAAAAGCGCCTGAATTTTGGTAGCACGTTGATGGAACTCGTCACGGCTAGCCATGATACCTCATTTACAAGTTAGCAAATGCTTCTGTGGCAAGACGTAGGCGATCGCTAACACTTTTAGCGGATGTGATCTGAGGCGCGTTGATGCTGACCCTCAAAAAATCATTATCCTTGATTAGACAGTTATAAGCTTCAGCTAGAGCAATAGAATCCGGCCGTCTTTCCTGGCGCAATCGTCGGGCGATCCCCACCATGACAGCATCAAATACAGCAGAATGAAAACCTCTTCGGGGACGGAAAGCACTATCCCCCAATGCTTCATAAACCACATCGATTGTAGAGAAGAAAGTATTCTCTAGATCAGCTTTTAAATAACACTCAAGATGGCGGTTCTTGCGCATAAAACCTGTCAAAAAATCTTTCATAGATCCGCCATAACTTGATAAATCAAAGTAAAGAGCCAAGAAACGCAAAATCAGTTCACAGTCTTTGAGGCGCTTGTCAGTATCGGGTTTTACAGCATCTCTTTTCCCTTGAAAGATACGTTGCCACAGTTCGTATTTATTCAACTGATGCAAGAGGATATTAAGTTCTCCATAGTAGATAGCAGAGCGAATTTCCTGGGATTCGAGCTGGGTACCACCCGTATTTAATCGCTCAAAAATGTAGTAAAGGCTTGCAGGGAGAGCGTCAATTTCTTCTGGCTCCTCCTGACGAACGATCGTGGCAGGTATGATGGCATCATCCAAGCGACGGCGATCATTAGCAGAAAGATCTTCGTAGGTTTTCCCCTCAAACAATGCTGCCACATGCCTTAGCCTGAAAGGAATGTTCTTAAGATCTTTATCTGCAAAGCTGCCTCGACCTTCATAAAAATACTGAAGAGTTTTAAGTCGCTGTTGTCCATCGATTACCATCAAACGGTTGGTGATAGGCTCTTTGGCTAAAAAAATCCCGGGGACAGGTAGTCCTCGCAGGAGCGATTCAATAAAGCGTGAAGCTTGTTCTAGCTTCCAGACATAGGTTCGCTGAAACTCAGGTATATAGATGTCGCCTCGTTGAATACGTTTGACAAGGCTATCTACCGGATAATCTGCGCCGTAGCTCGTGATGGTAAAAGCATCCAAGGAGGTAGTGCTACTATCCTCCTCTTCCGGTTCCAAAATGGGTGAGGGATCGGAAATCATGATTCTTAACTTTTTCTGCTTACCACTCTAGTTTGGCATACGGTTTGGGAAGTTGAAAGAATAACAAGGGGGACGGAGGGTATTACCAACGCCGGGGCTTTGAGACCAGTGAACAAGCCCGTTTCTGTGGCTGATGGTGCGGCAAGGGGTATGTTAGCGACTGATCTTTCTAAATTTTTCCCTCGGCTTTTAAAGACTCCAAAAAACTTTGAATTTCTGCGGCTAGCCAGGCTTTTTCTTCACCGGTCAGAAAGCTGCCAAAATCTGCATGCTGAATCCCATACTGCAACCGCACGGCTGTGATTTTCTGTTTATTGACCCGCAGTCCCGTATCCCGCACCGCAGCGCCATTGAGGTCTTCAGTAACTCCCGAAAAAATCCTTTCATGCTGCCAAAGGCGATGGGTGAGGCGAAAGCGTCGGGCATCGACGTAGAGAACGGCGGTGCCAAACGTGGCCCGCAAGACGGTGTAGGCCGCAATGAGTCCCACAAACCAAAAGGGAATCGACAGCAGGGCAAAAACTCCCCCCCGTGAAGCAGCGAAAGTCCAAAGGACGAGAAAGCCTATCCAGAAAAGGGCAAATGCAAAGAAAGATGCCGTAGTTTCATTAATCCCAAGGGGGGGGATGACGACATTGAGCACGCTGCCATCGCGGATGAGCTTCACAGTGCTACCCCGGGGGCGCAGCCTGGCGGCGACGTCATCCCTGCTGCGGGCAGCGGTGGTGTCGGGAGATGTGGGGGCGGTTAGGGCGATCAGGGCTTCCTGGGCGGAGGGGAATCGGTCTTCGTAGGCGGGTTCTAGCATCCGGTCTAGCCACTGGGCTAGGGCTTCAGACACGGCTACGGCGGCGCGGAAGTCGATCCTCAGTTTTTTTTCGGGGAGGTTTGCGGGCGATCGCCCGGTCAAGAGGTAAAGCACGGTCGTCCCCAGTCCGTAGAGATCGGTTTGGGGGGTGGCCTTGCCGCGAAATTGCTCCGGTGCCATAAAGCCGTAGGTGCCCACAATGGTACTGCTGCCCACTTCTGTTTGGCGGTAGGTGTCCTGTACGGCCCCAAAATCCACCAGGAAGATGGTGCCGTCGCTGCGGCGGATAACATTCTGGGGTTTGATATCCCGATGGATTACGGGTGGGCGCAACCCATGGAGGTACGCCAGAATTTCGAGGAGTTTCTGGGCGATCGCCCGCACTTCAGACTCGCTACCGTGCCAACCGTTATCGACCATTTGGGTCAGGGATTGCCCTTCGACCAATTCTTGCACGATGTAAAAATGGCGATCGGTGGCAGTATCCGTTTGAAAGTAGTCCACATAGGCAGGAATACCGGGGTGCCGCAGATGGGCCAAAACCTTGGCTTCGCGCTCAAAAAGTTCCATCGCCTTCCAGGATTGGCTGCTGCGGAGGTTGAGGGACTTAACCGCCACCGGGGTGCCGTCGCTGAGCCGCCGTGCCCCGTAGGTGATGCCCAGCCCGCCTTGCCCCAAAATACTCAAAATCTGATAGCGGTCGATGAGAACTGTGCCAACATCGTGGGGTTGTGTTTCCATGACTGCTCCTGGGAACCATAGCCCATTCTAGGCATCGTTCCCTGCTCCCACCGAAAGAATATCGGGAATCTTAAGCAGGGCATTCAGTGCCGCATTTAGGCAATTTAAGGCATTTTTTAGGCTTTTTTGGGAGCCATCAGCATGGTCATGTTGCGTCCCTCCCGCTTGGGGAGTTGCTGGATTTCGGCCACGGACTGGAGATCTTTGGCCATGCGGTTCAGCAGTTCTTCGGCCAGATCGACGTGCTGAATTTCCCGCCCGCGAAACATCACGGTAGCCTTGACCTTGTCGCCATCCTTAAGAAATCGCTCGGCATGGTTGATGCGCACTTGGTAATCGTGCTCTTCGATTTTGTAGCGCATCTTCACTTCCTTAACATCGGCCGTGTGTTGCTTTTTCCGCGCCTCGCGCGCCTTCTTCTCCTGCTCGAACTTAAATTTGCCGTAGTCCATAATCCGGCAAACGGGGGGATCCGCTTTGTCGCTAATCAACACCAAATCCAGTTCCCGTTCTTCGGCCAATTTCATGGCGTCCCGTGGAGCCATGATTCCAAGTTGTCCACCTTCCACATCAATGACGCGAATTTTGGGATAGCGAATGCGTTCGTTAATGGTGGGCAGGTCTTTGGTTGGCTTTTTATTCATGCACGATGGAATGGGAGCTCTGTACTTTTAGCTTGACATAATTGTTTGAGTATAGTAACACAGCACAGCACTACGTCAAGTTCTGCGTTAAAACTTGGCGGATCAGGGCTTCGGGAACTCCGTCGGTCAGGAATACCTCGCCGAGGGCGCGGGGCAGAATAAACCGCACTTTTCCCGATTCCACCTTTTTGTCCTTGGTGAGGGCCTGCACGATTGCCCCATGGTCAACATCGGCAGGTAGGGTCAGCGGCAGCTTGGCTTTAGCAATCAGGGCATTTTGGCGTTGGTTTTCGGCGGCACTCCAAAAACCGAGGGACTGGGCGATCGCCCCCGCACCGACCATGCCTAGGGCAACGGCTTCTCCGTGGGTAAAGCGCCGGTACTGGGTAGCCGCTTCGATGGCATGGCCGAGGGTGTGCCCGTAGTTGAGAATGGCCCGCACCCCCCCCTCCTTTTCGTCCTGGGAAACCACCTGGGCCTTGGTTTGGGCACAGCGCGTTAGGATCCCGACGAGGGCTTCAGCCGGAAGGTAGCGCATGCTGTCGAGACGGGGCAGTTCTTCGAGCAGGGCAAACAGGGCCCGATCCCAAATCACCCCGTATTTGATCACCTCGGCCATGGCGGTGCGAAACTCCCGGGGCGGGAGTGTGCGCAGCACGTGGGGGTCAACCCAGACCAAGCGCGGCTGGTGGAAGGCCCCAATCAGATTTTTACCCCGGGGGTGGTTGATGGCGGTTTTGCCACCGATCGCCGCATCGACCATGGCCAGCAGGCTGGTGGGCACCTGCACCAGGGGGAGTCCCCGTAGCCAAGTTGCAGCCGCCAATCCAGTCATATCCCCAACAACCCCACCACCCAGGGCCAGCATCACCGAGCTACGCTCCAGGTTGTGGGCTAGGGCGGCGTCGTAGATTTTGTGCAGCGCCTTGGCGTTTTTGTACCGCTCTCCGGGGGGCAGAAGGAGGTGCATTGGCTCAAAGGCAGCACCGATCAGGCTTGTGAGGATGCGATCGCCATAGTGCCGCCAAATGACCGGATTGGAGACGACGAGGATGCGGCGGCTTTTGGCACCTAACCCGACAGCAACCATGGCGGGGCCGAGTTCCCCTAATCCGCCGGGGTGGATGCCAATGGTATAGGGAGGCTGGGTTGGGACAGGAATGGTGGGCATAGGCTAAAGGATCGGGTGCTGCTCGTCGGTGATGATCGTGCGAATCCCCTCCATCATTGCCGGAATCGAGCGGGGGTCGAGGAAGAGCACCTTGGCGCTGTTGCTGGTGCCGATCGCCGTACTCATCTGCATGTAGCTTTGGGCCAGCAAAAATTCTAGGGCCTTCTCCGAGGAAAGGGAGCCGCCGGTTGCCTCCTGGAGAATCCGTACCGCCTCGGCATTGCCGTAGGCTTGGAGGATGCGTTCCTGCTTTTCTGCCTCCGCCCGGAGGATGCGGGCCTGCTGCTGGCCTTCAGCGGCCAAAATTGAGGAGCGCTTTTCGGCCTCGGCGCTGAGCAGTTGGGCATCGGCCCGACCCCGGGCTTGGTTGATGGCCGATTCCCGTTCCCCTTCGGAGGCAAGAATGGCAGCCCGCTTCCGGCGCTCGGCGGTCATTTGCAGTTCCATAGATTCCTGTACGGCCTTAGCTGGCAGAATGTCCCGCAGCTCCACCCGGGTGATCTTGACCCCCCAGGGATCCGTGGCTTCATCCAAGTCCCGCAGCAGCACTTCATTGACTTGGGAGCGGGCAGTAAAGGTTTGATCGAGTTCGAGGTTGCCAATTTCGTTGCGGATCTGGGTGCGCACCAAGTTGGTCATGGCATCGATCAGGTTTTCCACGCGGTAGTGGGCCTTGACCAAATCGACAATGCGCCAATAGACCACCGCGTCGGCCGTCAGCTTGACGTTATCCCGGGTAATGCACTCCTGGGGGGGAATGTCGAGTACCTGCTCCTTGAGCGATCGCCGCGCGACAACGGCATCGACAACCGGAGCCACCACATTGAGCCCGGGCGTGAGCCGCCGCTTGTACTTACCAAAGGAGGCCACGAGGGCTTCTTCCCCCTGATTGACCACCTTGACGGAATTAAACCCGATGAAAACAGCGAAAATGCCAATTGTAATCGTAATTGGATCCATGCCTCTGCCTCCAAATCATGTTGGTAGGGTACCACTTTTGGCGATCGCCCAACCTGCGGGCAGCGTTTCCTGAACGTGGGACACCACCTCAGCCCAGGGCACCACAACTTGGGTACCGTCCCTTAGGTGCTTTAATTGCACCACACCTTGGGCCACTTCCGCTTCGCCCAAAATGAGGGCCAGGGTGGCTCCCGATTGGCTGGCCCGTTTCAGTTGCTTGTCAAACTTGGCCCCGCTGAGATCGAGTTCGGTGGCAATGCCCTGCTGACGCAGGTTTTGGGCCACCACCAAGGACTGGGCCTCAGCGCCCCCACCCCGCGACACAACGTAGACCTCCACCCCCGAAGCAATAGCGCCCCGCTGGGCTTCTAGGAGCAGCACCAAACGCTCCATCCCCATGGCCCAACCCACCGCCGGAGTAGGCGCTCCCCCCAGTTGCTCTAGGAGGCGATCGTAGCGCCCACCGCCACATACGGCAGACTGGGCTCCCAAGTCGGAGGATTGGATTTCAAAGGCCGTGCGGGTGTAGTAGTCCAGCCCCCGCACGAGGGTGGGATCCAAAACATAATCCACCCCCAGATCGCTCAGGTGCGATCGCACTTGGTCGAAGTGGGCGCGGGATTCGGTACCGAGAAAGTCGAGCAGTTTGGGGGCATCCGCCGCGATCGCCTGGGTCTGGGGATCTTTGCTATCCAGGATGCGCAGCGGGTTGCGGGTGAGGCGATCGCGGGAGTCGGGATCGAGCTTGTCCTGGTGGGGGGTAAAAAAATCCACCAGAGCGGCGCGATAGACATGGCGATCCTCTGGGGTACCTACGGAATTGAGGCGCACGGTACGGTGGGCAATCCCTAGTTCCTGGAGGATCTGTTGGGCCAGGGCGATCGCCTCGGCATCGGCCCGGGCGGTGGCACAGCCCAAAACCTCTAGCCCAATTTGGTGAAACTGCCGCTGCCGTCCCTTTTGGGCCCGCTCGTAGCGAAACATCGGCCCCATGTACCACAGGCGGAGGATACCGCCGCCGCCTAGCAGTTTGCGTTCAATGACGGCCCGACTCACACCGGCCGTTCCTTCGGGGCGTAGGGTTAGGGAGCGATCGCCGCGATCCGTAAACGTGTACATTTCTTTGCCCACGATATCCGTCGCCTCCCCAATCCCCCGGGCAAACAAGTCCGTAGGCTCAAAAATAGGGGTGCGAATCTCGCTGAAGGCGGCAAGGGCCATCACCCGGCGTACGGTTTGCTCGATGCTTTGCCAGAGGTGAATTTCCGGTTCGAAGAGATCGCGGGTTCCAGGGGGGGCTTGCAACATAAACTCATCTCAAAAAAAGCAGGATTGGCATGGTCTGCACTACGGGCAGGGAACCCTAGTTATTTGTTCCTGGGGCACTGGTGCCGAGGGAGGGCACTGCCCGCCACTGTCCGTAGTGGTCGAGGATCTGCCCCACGCGAGCAACAATGTCCTGCTCCTGGGGGCACTCTAGAACCAAGGAACCCACGGGGCTCGCGAGGTAATCAAAGGCAGGGGGAGCCTGCAACTGCAGCGTCACGCGCACGTCGGGCACCTGCTCCAAGTGGGCCTGAAGCTCGCGACAGACGCTGAGGAGTGGCGACGGGGCGAAGGTAATCTCAAACCTCATACTAGGAGTCACTATGCTAAATGTTGGGGGGCGGCGGCGTAGGTAGGGTGCAACAGTTGACTTCGTCGATACAGATTTTGCCCCACTGCAGGGCCCATCGCACCAAGGACACACGATTGTCGGTGCGGGTTTTGGTCAAAATATTGCTGATGTGATTGTCTACGGTGCGCTTACTAATTGCCAGGGCAGCGGCAATATCTTGATTGGTCAAACCCGCTGCTACAAGCTCAATTACTTGAATTTCCCGCTCCGAGAGGGTTGCCGGCTGGTTATTAGAAGAGGACTGGAGTTCCGTAACTTGGCTCATGGCGAGGGCGATATTTAATAAAAATTTACAAGTTGTTCATAAATTTTATTATGACGAATTATAGGACAAATTACTCACTAAATCCGCCGTACCCCTAGAGTGTGCCATGGATCGGGGCGATCGCCCCAACTTCTCCGCCCCGGGGCAGGAGATTGTAAAGATTGCTATAGAATTGCCTACAGCATTCTTTTACCGCACCTTAGACCTTGACTATTTCAACGCGCACCCCCAAAAAACGCCCAGTCTTCCCCTTTACCGCCGTCATCGGCCAAGAGGATATGAAGCTGGCCCTACTGCTCAACGTCATCGATCCCAAAATTGGTGGCGTGATTGTCATGGGCGATCGCGGCACAGGGAAATCCACCACCGTGCGGGCCCTCACCGACCTGCTGCCAGAAATCGAAGTGGTGGCCGACTGCCCCTTTGCCAGCCACCCCACCGATGGAGATATGCAGAGCGATGAGGTGCGGCAGCGGCTAGCCTCTGGCGTCGCGGTGCCCACGCGCACCATGCAGGTTCCCATGGTGGATCTTCCCTTAGGAGCTACGGAGGATCGGGTCTGCGGCACCATCGACATTGAAAAGGCCCTGACAGAGGGGGTAAAGGCCTTTGAGCCAGGACTGCTGGCCCGGGCCAACCGCGGCATTCTTTACATTGACGAAGTAAACTTGCTCGACGACCACCTGGTGGATGTGTTGCTCGATTCGGCGGCTTCCGGCTGGAACACGGTGGAGCGGGAGGGGATTTCGATCCGGCACCCGGCGCGTTTTGTGCTCGTGGGGTCGGGCAACCCAGAGGAAGGGGAACTGCGCCCGCAGTTGCTGGATCGCTTTGGGATGTACGCGGAAATCCGCACCGTGCGGGAAGCCGCCCTGCGGGTCAAAATTGTGGAACAGCGAACCGCTTTTGACCAAAATCCTCCGGAGTTTTTGGCGGGCTTCGCCCAGGCCCAAGATGCCCTGCAGCAACGCATCGTCAGCGCCCAGCAGCTTTTAGCCCGGGTGACCATTCCCGATGACCTGCGGCTCAACATCTCTCAAGTTTGTGCCGATCTGGATGTGGATGGACTGCGCGGAGATATTGTGACCAATCGGGCGGCCCGGGCGATCGCCGCCTTTGAGGGACGGGACGAGGTGACGGTAGACGACATTGTGCGGGTGATTCCCCTGTGCCTGCGGCACCGCCTGCGGAAGGATCCCCTCGAAACCATTGACTCCGGCTATAAGGTTTTAAAAACCGTGCGGCAGGTGTTTGGTTTACCCGAGGAGCCGGCCTAGCCATGTTAAATCAGGCTTAAGGTTCCCACGAAACCGAACCTCTGCGCCGTAGGTTGGGCCCGTACCCTGGCATTAGTGCTATGACGGCCAACGAAACAATTTTTAGTAAGATTATTTGCCGCGAAATCGCCGCCGACATTGTTTACGAGGACGACCTGACCCTGGCCTTTCGGGATATCAACCCCCAAGCTCCGGTGCACGTCCTGGTGATTCCCAAAAAACCCTTGCCTATGCTGTCGGCAGCGACAGAGGAAGATCGGGCGCTGCTCGGGCACTTGCTGCTGACCGCCAACCGGGTGGCGCGGCAAGAGGGGTTAGAGAATGGATTTCGCTTGGTGGTGAACTGTGGCGAGGAGGGCGGACAGACGGTGTTTCACCTCCACTTGCACGTGCTTGGTGGCCGGGGGATGCAGTGGCCGCCAGGCTAAAAATCTTGCCCCAGCTCCTGTTCCAAAACGTCCCGATCCGTGGAGTAAGCGGTTTTTTCGGCGTCAAGATTGCGCTGGGCGATCGCAAACCTACGGGCAAAGGTCAGTTTTGCTTGCAACTGGGGTAATGCCTGCTGGAGCACCTCCGCCCGCTGCTGCCGCTGGCTGTTGCGCTCCAAAATTTTTTGGTTGGCAATTTGCAGCACGAAGTAGCGCACCGTGGGGATAGCCAGGTATAGAAGTGCGTAGCCCAACAGGAAGCCAAAGGCGCCATTGACCAACCCCAGGAATCCCACCAAGCCACCCTGCAGGGTCGGAACCCGCAGCAAAACGCCAAGCACAACCGCTGCCCCCAGGTAAAAAATTCCCAACCCGGCAGAAAGGGCGATCGCCCCCGACCCAGACTTACTGAACTGCCATAATTCTTCGGCAAAAAAAGCTGGCACCCTCGCCGTCTGCCGCCGGGTGGCCGTGGTTTGCAGGTCAGGAAATCGGTAGGCCAGGAGGCCCTGCTCGCTGACCTCAGGAAAGCCATTAAACTTCACCAGCACCGGCAGCATGACATTTTCGTTATCCGTCGCGGGGCTGTCCTCTTCATCGAGGTAGGGGGCAATCTGCTCCGCAATCACCGCGCCGTCGTGGTTGCGAATGACTTGGGCGATCAGGCGGTAGCGGCGATCTTCGGCATCTCGGTTGGGATCGCCATCGCCAAAGAGGAACGAAAACACATTTTCTAAAAATCCCCGATCGCCCTCTGCCTTAACCCGTGGCGTTTCTGGGTAGGCATTGTCGCTGTAGCGGCGCGATCCATAGCTGGGGTAAAACACCTCCCAGGGGTTCCCCAGGAACACAAACCAGTTGCCGCCCCCCCGGGAGCGATCGCGATCGCGGTCATCCCCTTGGTTCTGGCTGTTAATGGCGGCGATCGCCACCACAATGGCCACGACGACCACCATAATCGATAGCACCAAAACAATGCCAAAGGAAATGCGCACCAGGTAAAACAGCCACTGCCCCACCGTTCGCCCCAGGGCCCGGAGCCGCGCCGCTGTCGATCGCTGCAACAAAATACCGCGAAAGTTGGGCGCAAACGTGTAGGTAATATCCCCGGTCTCGGCCACGGTGAGGTTGCCGCTGGTGAGGCTCGCCAACAGCATCACTTCCCGATTTACCGCTTCCAGATTCATGCCCGTTTGGGCCGCCACGTCGGCCACCGTGACTTGGTAACGCAGCTTTTCAATAGATTCCATCACCTGAGGATTTGGCAACACCATAGTTCACAGTCCTTTCCCGAATTGCCTTTAGCCTACTGCAAACTACAGGGCAAAATCTAACAGGATACCCACCCGGTAGTCATCAAATAGCGGCGATCGCCGCCATTCTAAACGGCTTCCAAGGCGCAATTCCCCGGTGAGGGCATAGCTTACGGCCACGGTGGTGATGCTGGTTTCCTGCTGGCTACTGGGGGCCGTAAACGTGTGGCTCAACCGCAGGTCGGCACTTTGGGGCGACAGGGCCAAAATCGCCTGCAGCCCCACTTCCACACCCGAAATAGTACCTGTGCCGGGGCGATCCAAACTGCGCCAGCCCACCAGGGGCGCGACATTGAAGTAGGAACCCAGGGGCAACAGGTAGTAGCGCACTTGGGCCCCAAACCCCGACTCCCGACCGCTAAAGGCTCCCTGGTATCGGGCGCTGAGGGTCACGGGCGATCGCCCCACAAACACATCCTCCACGCTGGCATCGATACCCCAGTTTTGCCCTTCCGAACTCAAGCCCAGCCGCAGCTTTGTCCTAAAGCTGGGACGGTGGTAGATATCCTGGAGCAAATCCGGTGGCTCCTCCAGCCAGCGGCGCAGCACGGGGCTGTCCCGCAGCAATTCGGGGGTCAGGTCAAGATCCCGTGCCACCTCTTGGGCGATGGCCGAGGTACTTCCCCAAACCACCCCCAGCAGGGCAAACAAAACAGGCAGGTTCATGGTATCCATGCAATCAAGGGGGCAGGAGGCACCGCCATTGTACCGTTTTGCTTACACCACGATGGGCAGGCAAAGGCGATCGCGCCGCTGGAGTCGGGGAAAGAAATCACCCCACTTGGCCACGATGTGGAAATAGTTGCGGGCATCCTCAAGGCAATATTCATAAATCGCCTGCAAAACTGCCTCGTAGCCCTCCTGACGGCGCAGCACCCGCATACCGTGGGTGTAGATATACCGACCCTCGATCGCCTTATGAATCGGGATCTGGAGGTGGGCAAACAGACGATTGAGCCCCTGGCGCAACTCCGGATGGCGGCCGCTGCGCTGGAGGTCAAACATCTGCATCTGGGTCACCCTGGGGATGAGGTGCATCGCTTCTAACCGCTGCCGCAAACAGGCGATATCGCTTGTGGAGATACCGTAGCCCACAAAGTATTTATCCTGAAATTGGTAGAGATCCTCAACGATGGTGGCGATCAAATCCCGCTCCTGCTCCCGCTGCTCGATCAGTTGAATCCGAATGTACTGGCGATCGCCCGGGGGTAAAATGCGGGTCATGGTATACCCAAACAGCTTGTTATTGACCAAACCCTGGGGCGTAAAGTCCCGGCACCACTCCAGATCAAAAAAAACCAGGTCATCAAGGGCGCCATCGTAAAAATTGTTGCCATAGGTCTCAGCGACCACCAACTCGCGACAAAACATGGACACATCTTCAAGTTCCGCTGGTTCTAGCTTAGGCGTTCCGGTGATCCACCGTTCCCCATTCTCGTTAAGATACTCTTATCCCCCGTTCTGCGGCGAATCGCCCCAACACCATGGTCTTCGCGCCGACCTCTGGAGCCATCAAAATCCTGCGTTGGCAACGAACCAAGCGTACCCCCTGGGCACGCCAGCGGGAAGTTTTTGGCACCACCTTTTGGTACCTCTTCCTCCTCTGGTGGGACGGCTTCGCTGGCGACACCACCAGTGCCACGCGCCACAGGCGGGCCCGATGGCTGGTGCAGAATCTTTTGGAATTGGGCCCCACCTTCATCAAGGTGGGGCAATCCCTCTCGACCCGCATCGACCTCCTACCCCGGGAGTACATCCTGGCCCTGGCCGAACTCCAGGATCGCGTCCCGCCGTTTCCCATCACCGTCGCGGCCGATATCATCGAAGCCGAGCTAGGGCAGCCGATCGCCTCCCTCTACCAAGAATTTCAGGAAACTCCCCTAGCGGCGGCGAGCCTTGGACAGGTGCATCGGGCCCGCCTGCCCACGGGCGAAGAGGTGGTGGTCAAAATCCAGCGCCCGGGACTGAAGGAACTGTTTGACTTGGATTTGAGAGCCGTGGGCAAGTTGATTCAAGTGCTGCAGCGGTTGTTTGCCTGGGTGCGCAAATACAACCTAGAAGCGATTTACGATGAATTTTTTGCGGTGCTTTACCAAGAGATCGATTACACCAACGAGGGGCAAAATGCCGATCGCTTCCGCCGCAATTTCCACCACAGTGCCCGGATTATTGTCCCCCGGGTGTATTGGGACTACTCCACCAGCCGGGTGCTGACCCTGGAGTACGTGCCGGGTATTAAGGTCAACGATCGCGAAGCCCTCGAAGCCTGCGGCATTGACCCTAAGGAGATCAACCAATTGGGGATTTGCTGTTACTTACAGCAGTTGCTGCAGGATGGCTTTTTCCATGCCGACCCCCACCCTGGCAACCTGGCGGTGAGCCGCAACGGCGATTTGATCTTCTACGATTTCGGCATGATGGCAGAGGTGCCGGCCATGGATAAGGATCAGATGGTACGGACTTTTTTTGCCGTACTCAAAAAAGATGCCAACGAAGTGATCGACACCCTCACCACCATGGGTTTGCTGGAGCCGATCGCCGATATGGGGCCCGTCAAACGGATGATGAAGTTTGTCTTGGATCGCTTTACGGAGCGCCCGGTGGATATCCGCGCCTTCGAGCAGATCAAAAAAGAGGTGGTGGCTATCTTTGAAAAGCAGCCCTTCCGCCTGCCGGCCAAGATGACCTACATTTTGAAGTCCCTGACAACCCTCGATGGCTTAGCGCGGATTTTGGATCCGGAATACAACCTCACGGCGGCGGCCCAGCCCTTTGTCCGCAGCATTGTTTTGGCGCGGCAGCGGGGGTCGCTGCTGGGGGAACTGGCCCGCCAAAGCAGGGAGTTTGTCACCGCCCAATTTACCCGTCCCTCGCGCACGGAATTGTTGCTCAGCCGCCTTGAGGAGCGGATCGAGCGGGGGGAACTGCTGGTGCAGGTGCGATCGGAGGCCAACGAACGGATCTTACGGCAGATTAATTTGGCCGTGCGCAGCCTGATGCTGGCTTGCATTACGGGCTTCGCGGCCCTGACGGCGGCCACGCTGATGATCCACAGCTACCAGGGCTGGGCGATCGCCCTAGGGATGGTAACGGCCTTTTCGGGGTTCCACTTGCTCCGCTCCCTGGGGCAGTTGGCCCTGCGCGATCGCCTCGACCGCTTGGCGGAGCCGTGAAAGCTACCCTCTACCGGATCCATCCCCAATCGCCCCAATCCCGGATGGTGGAGCACATTGCCGCCGCCCTCAAGGGGGGGGCCGTGCTGCTCTACCCCACGGATACGATGTACGCCATCGGCTGCGACCTGACCCACCGGGAGGCGATCACCCGGGTGCGGCAGATAAAGCGCCTGTCCAACGACCGTCCCCTAACGTTTTTGTGTGCGTCCCTGTCCAATATTGCCGACTATGCGATCGTTTCCGATGGGGCCTACCGGCTGATGAAGCGCCTGATTCCGGGGCCCTACACCTTTATTTTGCCGGCTACCAAGCAGGTGCCCAAGCTGGTGATGAATCCCAAACGCAAAACCACGGGCATCCGCGTTCCCGACCACCCAGTTTGCCAAGCGCTGCTGGCGGCTACGGGGCAGCCGATTATCTCCACCTCGGCCCACCACCCCCCGGGAACGGAACTTCCCCCAGCCAATGCCTGCGCCCTGCCCCAGGCAGAGCTGTTCGATGCCTTTGGCGATCTCGTCGATGGCATTGTCGATGACGGCTCCGAGCCGCGCCTAGAACCATCGACGATCCTCGATCTCACCGTCGAGGGGGAACCCCAGGTGCTGCGGCAGGGGGTGGGGCCCGTCTAGGAAGGGATGCCCGTGCCCTAGGAACTACGGCAGGGCGGTTGGCCATCGCGGCCCGGCGGGCAGGAACCGGGGAAGGGCGGCGATTTATAAGATAAAGTTCGCTTTAAATCAAAAAACTATAAGCTGGAATTATAGAACGCCGCTCTGGTATCCCTTCCGATTGCCATTCTGTCCTTCCAGTTAGTCCGGCAGGGGTTGCCCATTGCATTCCTAGCCAAATGTGGTAGCATCTCGCCGAACTTGATGCACGCATGGTCATCTCCTATGTGGAACCGTTCCCTCCTCATCACCCTCATCGTGGGAGCTGCTGCCCCTGCCATCGCCCAGACCTCCAGCAGTCAATATCTTGTCTACGTGGCGGCTGCGGAGCCAACCACCGAATTATCAAAGGTGCGGACGATCGCCCCGGATGCCTTTGTCAGCCAACTGACTTCGGGTCAGCGCGTGATCCAGGTCGGACGGTTCAACAACCTCAACCTCGCCCAACGGCGGGTGCAGGAATTAAGCCAATCGGGATTCTCGGCCGATGTGCAACCCGTTGCCCCCCGCCTAGCCCCTGCCTCCCCGGTCAGTACGCCCATTGCCACCCTGCCTCCCCCCACCACCACCGGGGTGCCCATTCCCATCGAGCGGCTGCCGAACGTACCGGCACCGACGGGCACCTTTGGCAGCCCCGTTCTTCCCCCCACATCGGCGGCCATCGAAATTAACCGCCCTGCGGCGGCGGTGCCCTTACCCCCGACCCAAGCGGTTGCCGTTCCTACGCCCCCCAGCTTGCCCAGCAGTGAGGAGGGGCGCTATGTGGTCATTGTGCCCACCAACAACACCTCCATGCTGCAGCGGGTACGCACAGTTGCCCCCAGCGCCGAAATACGTGGCTCCAGCCGCGGCCCCTACATCGAGGTGCGTCGCTATACCGAGCGCGGCAGTGCCGAAGCCCTCAGCAGCACCCTCCGCCAGCAGGGCTTTGACGCCCGGGTTACCTATTTTTAGGGCCGCCTAGCCCCTTCCTGGCTCAAGCAGTAGGCCAGGCGATCGCAGAGTAGGTGGGTCAGTTCCTGTTCACCGCAGGCGCCATCGTGGCCGTAGAAACCGCCAATCCAGGGCAGGTGCCCCGGCGGCGCGGCGCGGTCGTAGGTGAGTTGCTCCCCGGAGAGCCACAGCGGCCGACCGGCGGAATTGTGCTGCCGCCAACCAATGTGCCAGCATAGCTGCCCGTAGTCTCGCCCGAGGGACTGAAAGATTTCCCGGCGCACCGACCAGCCAAACCGCTGGGCACTGTGCGATCGCCACAACCAATCCAGCCGCAGCCACACATCGCAGGGAATGGTAGCCACATCCGCACCAAACAGATAGCTACCGGTCACCTTGCCCGCCGCCCGACACAGAATATCCCAGGTCAGGCGATCGGCCTCCCGCCACAGATCCCCATCCATCAGGGTTGCCAACTGCCCATAGTCATCGCGCTGGGGAGGAGCCGCCCCCGGCCCCGAGGGTGCCGCAGCCACCGGGGATACCGACAGCATATCCGTTGCCACCTCCGCCGCCGAGGCATAGCGCCGCTGGAGAGGGCCCTGGACTAGGCGATCGAGGATCTGCCCCAAGCGCCCATCTACGCCGCCCGGTACCGCATCCCGCCACGCCCACTCCCCCCGATACACATCAAAAAGCTGGGCCGGCTCCCGTCCCGTCCACAGGTGCATGCAGGTGACGCCCAAGCCGTAAAGGTCGCTGGCCGGCAGGGGCTGTCCGAGTAATTGCTCCGGTGCCGCAAAATGGGGCGTACCGATCCGGGTGGCGATCGCCTCCGGGGTCGCAGCATCCTTACCTGCCCCAAAATCCACCAGCACCAGCACCCCATCCTCGGCCCGACGCATAATATTCTCTGGCTTGACATCCCGATGCAGCACCCCCCGTCCGTGGACAAATGCCAGCACCGGGATAATACCCCGCAGCACCCCAAGCACCGCCGCCGCCGAAAAGGGGCCTTCCCGGGCCAGCACCGCCCCCAGATGGCTCCCCGCCACATACTCCTGCACCAAGTAGGGCACCCCCTGCTCCTCAAAGTAGGCATGGAGTTGGGGAATCTGGGGATGGCTCCCCAATTGTTCGAGGAGTTGGGCTTCCCGGGCGAATAATTCCCGGGCCTTGAGCACCAGCGCCGGACTAGGATCCTGTGGCAAAAATTGCTTCACCACGCACAGGGGATGGGAAGGGCGATCCCAATCTGAGGCTACAACCGTTCGCCCAAATCCCCCTTGCCCCAGCAGACGATGGGTCACGTAGCGATCGCGCAGTCGCAAAGAGTGCCCGCACTCAGGACAAAACCGAAACTCCCCCACGCTTACGGGTTGCGGACAGTCCCGAAACAGGCAGTGCCGCTCCGCCACTGCTACACTTCGGCGGTCGGCGGGTCAATGATGCGTTGGAACAGATACCCTGTCCCTCGGGCCGTAAGAATCAGCTCTGGGTTGCTCGGGTCTTCCTCCAGCTTGGCCCGCAGCCGGGAGATATGCACGTCCACAACCCGCGTATCCACGTGGCGCTCCGGCGTGTACCCCCAAACCTCCTGCAAAATTTCTCCCCGGGAAAAGGCCTCTCCCGATCGCCCCACCAACAGCTCCAGCAAACTGAACTCCATCCCCGTCAGCCTAATCCGCTCATCGCCCTTGTACACTTGGCGCTTGTTAGTATCGATCCGGATGGCATTAATTTGAATCACCCCTGAGCTGGGAATGCCCGCCGAGCCATTGCGGTCAAAGCGCCGCAGCACCGAACGAATGCGCGCCTCCAACTCCTTGGGTGAAAAGGGTTTGACCACATAATCGTCTGCCCCCAGTTCCAATCCGGTGATGCGATCCGCCACGTCCCCAAGGGCCGTCAGCATGATGATGGGAATATCCGACTCCTTGCGCAACTCCTGGCAAACACCATAACCATCGAGCTTGGGCATCATGACATCCAGGACAACAAGATCGGGAACCTCTTTACGAAATGCCTCAAGGGCCTCCTCTCCATCGGCCGCCGTCACCACTTCATAGCCAATCATGGATAGTCGGGTTTCTAAGATACGGCGAATGCTCGCCTCGTCGTCAACTACTAAAATTTTTTCCTTGAGGTTTTCCATGCCCATCGTTCCCAGATTTCTCAGTCAGTTACCATATCATCAAAGTTTCCATGCCTTCTCGGTCTGGTCCTAAAACCGTTCCGCCCCCGCTGCTTCTCCGTACCAAATCGCGCTACCCTTGCTCGTTCCTATCGCTTTAGCACTATCTAGAGTGCGGTCACATTCCCCAACCCTTGGGCGGATAGGCATGAATTGGAAGCACTCTATTTATGAAGCCCAATTACGACACCCAATCCAAGACCTCTACCCTATAGAGCTCGGAGGGTACTTAGGATCTTTGCCACGATGGGCAACTATGCCAGCGCCACTGCATCAGCTTAGGTATCGCCCACAGTTTTCGTGGTTACTTATCCACTTGCGACCTGTACACAATTTGTATCTCTTAGAATTTTTTTGTTTCCATGAAATTTTCCGTTTTTTGGGGTCATTTTCAGTTCATCTCTAAGAAACTGGAACTACGCCCAAACTGCATATTTAGTCATTAGCTTTTAGGTTTAGATCGAGCAATACTCCCATACTGAAGTAATAAATATCATTAGTTTACAAGAATACAGAAAGAAAATTGCAAAACAAAACTTAAGGTTTCTAAGACCATCTAACCAAGTGCTCTGATCGCGCAGTACCGCCGTGGACAGAGTCGCCTATAATGTTTTCCGGAACTTTCAAACTTTGCACCATGACTGAGCCAACCCAAGCTCCTAAAGCAGTTGACCCCGCCTTTGGCTTCAATACCTACGCCGAGCGCCTCAATGGTCGGGCGGCCATGATTGGCTTTTTGCTGGCCATTGTGATCGAGTTTGTTACGGGTAAGGGGCTTTTGGCCTGGCTAGGGGTCATCCAGGGCTCCTAGGGGTGCGGCGGTACTTTTATTTCTGGGGCACGGCGATCGCCGGACTACTCTGCGACCAAGGGACAAAATGGTTGGCGATCGCCCAGTTGCGCCCCCTCGATACCGTGCCCCTGTGGGCCGACGTTTTTCACCTCACCTACAAAGTAAACGACGGCGCCGCTTGGGGAATTTTGGCGGGTCAGTCCCATTGGCTGCGGTGGATTTCCCTGCTTGCCGGGCTAGGGATCGTGGTGTGGGTGCTGACCCACTCTCGGCTCAGTAGGTGGGAGCAGATTTCCCTGGGCTTCATTTTGGCTGGCGCAGCGGGTAATGGATTTGATCGCTTCTACCACGGGTACGTGATCGATTTTCTGGACGTTCGGCTCCTACGATTCCCGGTTTTTAATGTGGCAGATATTTGCATCAGTTTGGGGTTTGGAATTCTGATGGTTGCGGTGCTGATGAAGCCGGCGGAGTAAACCACCACCGACGGGCTTTGGGTGCAACCATCGCCAGGACGCGGTGGGGATTGGGAACTTTTTGCCAATGCCAGTAGGCCCACAGGGTGGTGCGGATAAAAGCAGCCGTCACTGCCCACTGGACGATGGGAAAGGGACGGTTGTGCAGTTGGGCCATGTGGCGGTCGGGCGTCATCGGTTCTACGGCTACCCGGGCATAGCGCAGCAGCCAAGGATCCGGCACGTAGCCAAGGCGCCGCTTCAGCATTTGGTTGGTTTCGTAATGGGCGATCGCCCGCTGCCCTAGGGTTTTATTGTCGCCGTGCATCCGCGACGTGGCCAGCTTTTCCTGGAGGTAGTAAAAGTCGGTGTGTTGCCCAAAGCGGAGCCACAGTTCGTAGTCTAGGCAGTAGTGCAAGTCGGGATTGAGTAACCCATAGCGGTGCACCAAGTCGCGGCGAAAAAACACCGCAGGCTGGCACAAAAAGCAGCTTTCCTTGAGGCGATCGTAGCTCCAGGGGGCGGTAGGGTAGGGCTCTAGGGGGCGATCGCCCGCATCGACGTAATCGGCATCGCCATAGACCACCTGAACTTGGGGATGGGCTAAAAACACTTGGGCGACCCGCTCAAGGGTTTCGGGGAGATAGCAATCATCGGAGTTGAGCCAGCCAATAATTGCCCCACGGGTGCGCAGGATACCCTTGTTGACGGCATCGGCCTGACCGCGATCGCGCTCCTGCAGGAAGGTTACCTGGGGGTGGTGGCAATAGTGGGTCAAAATCTGTCCCGTTTCATCGGTGCTTTGGGCATCACAGATGATGTACTCCCAGTCCGTAAACGTTTGCTCCACCACACTACGGAGGGTGCGCTCAATAAAAGCACCTTGCTGAAAAGAGGGGGTGATAATGCTAAAAAGTGCCATTGAGCTATGTTAGGGGAAATCATCCGCTTTGACATCGGCGGCAAAGTCATTCCCAGAGCTTGGGCACACCATTGGTTCCAGCCTCCCCCAGGCACTATTCTCCGCTTGGCAGCGGTGCTACCAAGCTGGTCAAGCCCGCCCGGACTGGATCGCCCTAGCGCGCCTTAGGGCGACAGGTGTTCACTACTTTGACTACCATAGCCTTGACATCGTTGGAGGGCTCTTTTTTGCTCCCTACCGCCGTAAAAAATGCCCTGACCAGGGCTGGATTCTGCTTGTTGAGTTCCGTGGCCGAGCATTCGCAGTAGGACTTGGCTTGGGCTTGGGTTGCCCCATTTTTGGTTGCACCTTGAATGCAGCCTTGGATGAACTGGGTGCGCACAGTGCCCGTAATGGCTTGGGCGATCGCCGTCGAGGAACCCAGGCACACCAAAGCAGCCGTACCAAGGAGGAGGGGAATATTTTTGATCATGGAAACACCAAGGTAAGATTTGAACGCGTCGACAGAGCTAGACCAGTCTGTCATGGGGAAGTTCCACAACGGGTCAATTACACCAAAAATTAAGCTCAAGGACGGCACTCCGTCGCCCTAGAGTCCGGCAAGGCGATTAAGGATGGCATCCATCGCTTGATTGATACCGAGAAATTTTTGCCCATCGCCCAACAGTTCCTCCGGTGTCTGGATGTAGGTTCCGGCAGCTAGCTCGTCCGCGCAGTGGGTCACAAGCTGCTCTACGCTGGCGCGGGTGGATTCAAGGTGACATTGCAGGGCTAGGACACGATCTTGATAGATAAAAGCCTGGTTGGCACAGGCGGCACTGCGGGCTAGGTGGATCGCACCATCGGGCAGGTCAAAGGTATCCCCGTGCCAATGGAAGGCCAGGAACTCTTGGGGAATGGATTCTAGAACTGGAGCCGTACCGGTTTTGACAAGAGGGTACCAGCCAATCTCTTTGTGGGGTGCGGGATACACCTTCGCACCCAGGACATCGGCGAGCAACTGCGCCCCTAGACAAATCCCCAGAACCGTTTTGCGATGGGCGATCGCCTGCTCAAGAAACTTTTTTTCTGCCACCAGCCAAGGGTAGCGCTGCTCCTCGTAGATATTCATGGGCCCGCCCAAAACAACGACCCAATCGACTTCGGCCAGTGGGGGCAAAGGTTCGTCTGCGTAAAGCTTCGTGGCGGAGAGCGGGTAGTTACGCCCCAGAACCCAGGTTGCGATGCTGCCAAGTCCTTCAAAGGGGACGTGCTGTAGGTAGTGAATCCTGACCATGAACTAGCGAAACTGCTCTACGGCACGGCGAAAGTGGATCGGCAAAACGGTTTCAATGTTGGCATGGGGGCGGGGGATGACCGTAGCCGAAAGAAAGAGGGATTTGTCCTTGGCGCTAAGCTTTTCCACTTGGTGGGCTGCCGCAACCCCAGCCTCAACGGAGCGCTTCACATCGCCGACATCGCCACGGACAATGATGGTAAGCCGTGCACCGCTAACTTTTTCGTAGCCCACGAGGGTGACACGGGCAGCTTTGACCATCACATCCGCAACTGCCAATGCTGGCGGATGCCCCAAGACTTCCACCATTCCAACAGCCATCGGCATAGAGATTCTCCTACTAAATCCGGGTCGATCATACCCTACGAACCAAGGCCAAAGATAGATCGGAATGTATGGTACCCTAAGGCTCCACATATGTAGGGGCAGTTGCTATCTATGGATCGGGTCGCTGTGGTTACGGGCGCTTCGCGGGGTATTGGACGGGCGATCGCCCTAGAATTGGGGCAAGCTGGCTGTCGGGTGGTGGTCAACTATAGCCGTTCTGCGGCGGCGGCGGAGGCTGTGGCTGCCGAATTGGAAGAGCGGGGCCTAGCCCTGCAAGCCGATGTCTCCCAAGAAGCAGAGGTAGAGCAGCTCGTCCGGCAAACCCTAGAGCACTGGGGTCGCATTGACATTTTGGTGAATAACGCCGGCATTACGCGGGATGGTTTACTGTTGCGGATGAAAACAGCGGATTGGCTGGCGGTGCTGGATCTCAACCTGACGGGAGTTTTTCTGTGCACCCGGGCCGTAGCCAAGGTTATGCTCAAGCAGAAGTCGGGGCGCATTATCAACATCACATCAGTTGCCGGCCAGATGGGAAACGCTGGTCAGGCAAACTACAGTGCGGCTAAGGCGGGTGTCATTGGTTTAACGCGCACCGTTGCCCGGGAGTTGGCGAGTCGCTCCATTACGGTCAATGCGATCGCGCCGGGGTTTATTGAAACGGAGATGACCGCGTCCCTGGATGCCACGCCAATTTTGGCCCTGATTCCCCTAGCCCGCTACGGCACCGCTGCGGAGGTGGCGGGCATGGCCCGCTTTCTCGGTACTGACCCAGCGGCGGCTTACATTACGGGGCAAGTTTTCAATGTTGATGGCGGGATGGTCATGGCCTAATCGGCCGACAGAGCGCCCATGCTGTACTGAGTGGCAGCTCAACGGCAGCTTATCTAGCCATCCCCATCGCTTCATTGAGTAGGGCCTCAAGCTCAGCTATCAGGCGACCATTGCCCATCGGTTGCTGTTGCAGAACGCTGAGGGCCAGTTCCAGCGATCGCAACTGCTTGCCTTGGTATTGGTAGGAATTGGGTAGACCGGTGGCGAGGCGATAGAGTTGGGCTAGGTGGTAGAGGGCGCTGGCAAACTGCCGCTTCATCCCCTGCTGCTCGAAAACCATGCTGGAATCGAGGAAAATATCTTCGATGGTCTCCACGATCTCTTCATTGGAGGAGCTTTCGCCACCCATGAGGCGATAGAGCAAAATCCGGCCCCGGATCTCCTTGGCGATCGCACAACCTACGGGGTGCTGCATCTGCCGCATCTGGGGAATGGCTTCCCGCTTGAGCACCTCCAAACTGCGATCGTACTGCCCCAGCCCAAACAAGGCTTCGGCGCGATCGCACCACAGGTAGGCCCGCCGCAGGTCATCGACCTCGAGTCGGAGCAATTCTTCGGCGGTTTCGATCAACTCTAGGGCGGTTTCGTAGCCCTGTTGATAAATCCAAAACTCAGCTAGGGCAATTTGGGCCTTGAGGTGCAGGAGGCGATCGGGGGCTTCTTCACCGATTTGGAGCGCCATGGCAATAAAGTCGGCGGCCATCTCTGGCTCGTCCATCAGCATGTAGAGGCGTCCCAGGTAGTAGTAGCTCAGTCCCATTCCGAGACCGTTGTCTGCTTCAAGGTGATAGGCAAGGGATTGCTCAAAGCAGGATTGGGCATCGGCGAAGTTACCCATCCCCATCTCATAGATGCCGCGTGCCTCGTCGCAGAGCGCAATTCCCTCAGGAAGATCCGCAAACTGCTGCCGGGCATAGGCAAGGGCCACTTGCCCTTCCGCCCAGTTGCCCTCCTGAAACTGAACCATGCTGTGACAGTAGAATTGTCGCCCCCGCAGGGTCTGGGCGTCGGGGGGGATTAAAACCTCCGCTTCCTTGAGGAGGGTATTGGCCGTTTGCAGTGCCCGGAAGGTGCCAACGTCGGCTAAGTCTACAGCGAGCTCAATGCGCGGCTCGGGGGCTGCGGGGTCGCTATAGATCCATTGCTGCCAGTAGGCCAGAGCAGCTCGGCGATCGCGGCGGCGAAGCTCCTGTCCATCAGAGATACAGTAGGGCGGCATACTAGCAATTGTCCCGTGCAATCGAGCTGTGCACCCAATGTAGCCTAAGATGCCACGGGTCTCAACCACTCCCGAGAAGCCCTACTCCTGGGCAGGAGTGCCCCATAGGGCAGCCACAAATATTAAGATGTCCCTAGAAAAGTTACCCAATTGCCATGATTTCCCTTCCCCAAGCCTACAGTCCCGGGTTGGTGTTCCTTTCCCTGGCCATGGCGATCGCAACCTCCTATGTGGCCCTGGATATTTCGCTACGGACAATTCGCCATACGGGGCGAGGGCGGGTGGTCTGGTTGGGGGGCGGCGCTGTGGCCATGGGTTTGGGTATTTGGGCGATGCATTTTATCGCCATGGTGGCCTTGGATCTCACCCTGCCCGTGGGCTACGCCTGGGGGCGCACCATCCTGTCGCTGCTGTTGGCAGTGCTGGGCTCCTTGGTCGCCTTGACGATGTTGCTGCTTCCTCAGTTTACGTGGACAGCTTGGCTGGGGAGTGGGGCGCTGATGGGCGGGGCGATCGCCGGGATGCACTACACCGGAATGGCAGCAATGAAGTTTTCGGGAACCATTTCCTACCGCTGGGGTGGCGTGGTTCTGTCCGTTGGGGTGGCGATCCTAGCCGCTTTGGCCGCCCTCGGCATTGCTTGGCACCTGCGCCGGGTAACGGGAGGGCGGCACCTACTGCTGAAGGTTCTGGGGGCGGTACTGATGGGCGGGGCGATCGCCGGCATGCACTACACCGGAATGGCGGCCACCCATTTCTGGGCCGCTACGGAGCTGATGCACCATGGCCCTGACAGCAGCGATCGCCGGGTGCTCGTGGTTGTGGTCAGCTTCATTACCTTCATTTGTCTGGCTATTGGTTTGGTTGCCGCCATTCTAGACCGCTACATCTTTGAACTCGAAGCTATCCGACAGGATGCCGTGGCTGCCAGTCGCGCCAAAAGCGAGTTTTTGGCAACGATGAGCCATGAAATTCGCACCCCCATGAATGCGATTATTGGTCTGACGAGCCTGCTGCTCCAAATGGATCTCACGCCCCAGCAGCGCGACTTTATCACCACCATGCGCACCAGTGGCGATGCCCTCCTGACGATCATCAACGACATTCTTGATTTTTCTAAGGTTGAATCGGGCAGGCTAGATCTAGAATCTTCCGCCTTCAGCCTCCGAACGTGCATTGAGGAATGCTTCGACCTCTTGGCCGCTAGGGCGGCAGAAAAGGGACTGGAATTGCTCTATTCTTTGGATGAGGATGTGCCCATCCATTTGATCGGCGATGTCACCCGATTGCGGCAGATCTTGCTCAACCTTCTGAGCAATGGCGTCAAGTTTACCGAAGCTGGGGAAGTTGTGCTGCGGGTGGCAGCCACCCCCGATTCCGAATCCAGTGGAACGTGCCTGTTGCAGTTTAGCGTCCGCGACACCGGAATTGGCATTCCCGGCGATCGCATGGAGCGGCTTTTCCAATCCTTCTCCCAAGTCGATACCTCCACAACCCGGCGCTATGGGGGCACGGGACTAGGGCTAGCCATCAGTAAGCGCCTCAGCGAACTCATGGGCGGATGCATGTGGGTCGTTAGTTCTGAAGACGGACAAACTTACCACGTAGGCGGCACTCCCCCGAACACCTTCACCCCGCCCTCCGCTGGCGGCAGCGGCTCCACCTTTTACTTCCAGATCGCAGCGGTTTTGGATCCCAACCCCTTGTCTGCTGACCACCTCAATCAACCCTATGTGCTCTATAGCAAATCCGTTTTAGTGGTTGACGACAACGCCACCAATCGCGACATTCTCAGCCACCAGTTGCGTTCCTGGGGAATGGTGCCCCACGAGGCCGATTCCGCTGCCATGGCTTTAGAGATGCTGAGATCGCCCAGGATCTTTCACTTGGCAATTTTGGATATGCAAATGCCCCACATGGATGGGGTGCAGCTTGCCCACCAAATCCGAGCCAGCTTTGCCCCCATACCCCTCATTATGCTGACCTCCATAGGGGGGGTCAACGACCTGACACCTGCGGAATCCGAACTTTTTGTCGCCTATCTCACCAAACCCGTCAAACAATCCCAGCTTTACCAACTCATGGTGCGCCTGTGGCATGCCTCCGAGCACGCCAACGCCCAGTTTAGCCATGCCGCCCAAACCCCGGAGCCCGCCCCCCTGCGCGTGCTGGTCGCCGAAGATAACCGGGTGAATCAAATGGTGGCTCAGCGCCTATTGGAGCGGATCGGCTGCCATGCCGATCTGGTGGCCAATGGGGAGGAAGCCCTTGCCGCCTGCGAACAATTGCCCTACGATTTGGTGCTCATGGATGTGCAAATGCCGGTGATGGATGGCTATGCTGCCACCCGTCTGATTCGCCAACGCTTGGGCTCCCAAGCACCCGTGATCGTTGCCATGACTGCCAATGCCATGCAGGGCGATCGCCTCGAATGCCTCAATGCTGGCATGGATGATTACATCAGCAAGCCGGTGCGCCTACAGGATCTCAGTACACTGATGCAAAAGTGGCAAGAGTACATCAAGCTGCAGAAGTATTGCCCCACACTCTCAAACAGCTAAAGCTAAAAAAAACCTACAGAGCAGTTGCACCCTCAGGACGGATACGCTATTGTTTTGTCCAGTGTGCTAATTACTGCAAGCTATAGGGGCAAAAGTAGTTTCAGCTTTTAAGCCACACACGTTTGATACGTAGCCCTGTTTTAAATACAAGTTGTAATGCAGCAGGGCGGTGATGGAAGAGGTAGTCCATACGTATTGAAATATGCTTTTTCATCTTTGGGCGTTTCGAAGTTTATTTTTTGCTTTTACAGGGTTGAGGTAGCCCACTAGCAACGAATAAGCCGTTATACCCTCTGTTGAGCTTCACTCTTCTGCTACCTAATGGAGTTTTTCCCATGAAAAATGTATTCTTTGGCGCCGCTTTGGCTGCTGCCGCTGTCGCTTCCGTGTCCACCTCTGCTCAGGCCGCTTCTTTGGTTGGTACAGGTATCACCAGCAATGGTGGTTGGGCTTTTGAACTGAAGCCTCCTACCCGTGGTAACTTCAAGTCCACCATGTTCATCGCTGAAGCCAGCAGCAAAAACACTTCTCTCAAAAATCTGTTCATCGAAAACGCCTTTGGTGAGCCCCTGGGGTTGTCTAGCATCACCCCTTCCACGGGTAAGAACTCCTTCACCTTCGGTGATGGTTTCAACCCTGCCAAGACCTACATCTTGGGTCTGTTCACCGAGAAGAATAGCCCCGCTGGTGTGACCTTTACCCTTTTCTCTGACATGTCTACGGGTGGCAACTTTACCAACCTTGGTTTTGTTGCTGGCAAGGGGACTCTGTTTGGTTGGGATGACACTGGTGCTAACAACGACGATGACCGGAATGATATTCAATTCTACGTTCGTCCTGTGCCCGTGCCTGGGTTGATTCCTGGTGTGGCTTTGGCCGGTGCCTTCATGGTTGCCCGTAGCCGCAAGCGCAAGGAAGCCGCCAAGGCCTAGTTCTTTGTTTGAGAGCGTTTAATCGTGCGGGGTAGGCTTGTCCTACCCTTTTTTATGGTTTGGAGCGGTTTGGTATAATCCTGCGAGATTTGGATAGGCAGCATGACATCTTTTTTGCTGGAAGTGGGCACGGAGGAGTTGCCAGCGGGTTTTGTGGTCGATGCGATCGCCCAATGGCAGGAGCGCATTCCCAGCAGTTTGGCCGAGAGCGATATTGCCTACAGCAGCCTTAGGGTGATGGGCACGCCCCGACGCCTCGCGGTGCTGATTGAAGGTTTGCCGCCACGGCAAGCCGATCGGGTTCTGGAGGTGAAGGGGCCGGCGGTGACGGCGGCGTTTGTCGGTGGCGATCCCCAGGGGGCTCCAACTAAGGCAGCCGAGGGTTTTGCGCGATCGCGTGGTGTCGCGGTATCGGATCTTTACATCCAGGAAACGGACAAGGGTAATTTTGTTTTTGCGCGGCAGTTTCTTCCGGGACGGGCAACCCCAGAACTACTGATGGAGTGGGCTCCCCAGTGGATTGTGGGTTTGGAGGGTAAGCGGTTGATGCGCTGGGGCAGCGGCGAGCTGAGGTTTTCCCGGCCCATTCGGTGGTTGGTGTGCCTGTGGGATGACACGGTGCTGCCGATCGCCCTGGAGGGTTTGCGGGGCGATCGCCATACTTGCGGGCATCGGGTTCTGCATCCCCAGCTCCTATCCGTGACCGCCGCAGGCACCTACCTATCCCAGTTGCGCGAAGCTAAGGTCTTGGTGGATGGGGAGGAGCGCCGACGGTTGATCGTCACCCAAGTGGCGGGCTTGGCGGAACTGATGGAATCCCAACCCGAAATTCCCGAGCAGCTCCTAGAGGAAATCACCTATTTGGTGGAATACCCCACGGCGGTGGTGGGGGAGTTTGAGCGGGAGTTTCTACACTTGCCAGCGGCGGTGATCAAAACCGAAATGGTGGCCCACCAGCGCTACGTGCCCCTCTATGCCAAGGGACAGCGCGATCGCCTCCTACCCTATTTCATTACCATTTCCAATGGCGATCCGGAAAAGTCCAAGCTCATTGCGGCGGGGAACGGACGGGTAATTCGCGCCCGCCTGGCGGACGGGCAGTTTTTTTACCACGCCGACCGGCAGCAGTCCCTAGCGGATTTTTTGCCAGCCCTTGCTAAGGTGACCTTCCAGGAACACTTGGGCTCGGTGGGCGCTCGGGTGCAACGCCTCCGGGCGATCGCCCCCCAGGTGGTGGCGGCCATTCCCAACCTGCACCTTGACGCGACTGCTTGGCAGGATTTAGACCGGGCCGCAGAGCTGTGCAAGGCCGATTTGGTCAGCCAGATGGTCAAGGAGTTTCCCGAACTGCAGGGCATTATGGGCGAAGAGTATGCCCGGTGCAGCGGTGAACCTGAGGCCGTGGCCGTGGCCATTCGGGAGCACTACCAGCCCCGCTTTGCCAATGACGAACTGCCCCGATCGCCCCTGGGCAGCATTTTGGCGATCGCCGAGCGGCTAGACAGCGTGGTCGGCATCCTCGGTTTAGGAATTCAGCCGACGGGTTCCTCCGATCCCTTTGCCCTGCGCCGGGCGGCGACAGGGGTGCTGCAAATCGCCTGGGACAGTGGCTACGACCTCAACCTTACCCAGCTTTTACCCCAAGTTGCCGACTGCTTTGGCACCCTGCTGACCGAGTCCCAACCATCCCTGCTCAGCAACCTCCATCGGTGGTTTCGCCAGCGATGCGAAACGCTGCTGCTGGATCGCGCCATCGACTATGACTTGGTGGATGCGGTGCTCGGTATCGACGATCCCGAATACCTTGCCTGGGGTTTGGGGGCGGTGGGTCAACTGCGCGATCGCGCCCTATTTCTGCAATCGTGCCGCCAAAATGGCACCCTCGGCAGCATCTATGAGGTGATTAACCGGGCCTCCCGCCTCGCGATTCAAGGAGAGGACGTGACCACCATGGATGTCGCGGCTTTGGTGCCGCGCGATCGCCCCCAGGAACCCGCAGAGCAAGCCCTTTACGATGCCCTGTGCCAACTGCCGCCCCAGCCAACCTACCCCCAACTTTTGACGGCCATCCAACAATTGGCCCCCTTGCTAGCCACATTTTTCGATGCTGTGCTGGTGATGGCTGAGGATCCCCAAGTTCGGCGCGATCGCCTGCTGCTTTTGGGTCTTATCCGGCGCTACAGTCGTTTGCTGGCAGATTTTAGCTGCATCCGCGGACAATGAACTATCTGGAATTTCACCTTGACGCTACCACGCCGGCCCTGATGCTGGCCACCGATGTCGCAGAGGTTTTTAGCCTTCGCCGCCACCTGATCAGTGCCGTTCCCCAGATGCCGCCTATTTTTATGGGCGTTTTGGGCCGACGGGAGCGCGTCTACTGGGTTGTGGACCTGCCCCTAATGCTGGGGCGACCCTCCGTTGCCGACGCCAGCCAGTGTCCGCTGATCCTGCTCGGTGGCGATCGCCCCTTTATTTTGGCAGTGCCCCGCATCCAGGGCATGGTTAGCCTCGCCTACGAAGATCTTGAGCCCGTTTCCGTCCAGTTCCCCTGTGCCATGGGCACGATTCGGCACCAAGGACGTACCTACCTGCTTCTAGCTACCAGCGAGATTAGGGACAAAGTCACGGAGACGGGTACAATAGAGCAAACTTTTTAACTTTTCTTAGTATTTTTACCTATGACCCCCACCATTGCCACCGACCAGATTGACCGCATCGTTTCCAACCAACATCAGGATCCCTTCGCGGTGCTGGGACATCACCGGATCGAGCGCAATGGTGCCCCTGTCTGGGTAATTCGGGCCTACCAGCCCGATGCGGAGGCTGTCACCGTGGTGGATGCTGATAACCACCGGGAATACCCTATGGCGGCCGTGCATCACCCCCATTTTTTTGAGTGTGTCGTAGAAGATGCTCCCCACCTATTTAGCTACAAGCTCAAAATTCGCGACCACAGCGGCGATCGCCTGATCAGCGACCCCTATTTTTTCAAATCCCCCCTGCTGACGGATTTCGATTGCCACCTATTCGGGGAAGGCACCCATTACCAGATCTATGAAAAGCTCGGTGCCCACCCCACCACCCTCGAGGGAGTTGCCGGAGTGAACTTTGCCGTTTGGGCCCCCAACGCCCGCAATGTCTCTGTCCTCGGCGATTTCAACACCTGGGACGGTCGCAAGCACCAAATGCGCCGCGGCCCCTCAGGAATCTGGGAACTCTTCATTCCCGACGTTCCCCTTGGTGCTGCCTACAAGTACGAAGTTAAAAGTCCTCAGGGGCACATCTACGAAAAGTCCGATCCCTACGGCTTTCAGCAGGAAATTCGCCCCAAAACTGCCTCGATCGTGGCCGATCTCACCTACCCTTGGCAGGATCGGGCTTGGCTAGAACGGCGATCGCACACCGACCCCCTCACCCAAGCGATTTCGGTCTACGAAGTGCACCTAGGTTCCTGGATGCACGGCTCCATGGATACCCCACCTGCCCATGGCTATCCCGCCGTGGCTGCCGCTGACCTCAAACCGGGGGCGCGATTTCTGACCTACCGCGAACTGGCAGATAAGCTGGTGCCCTACGTGCGCGACTTGGGGTTCACCCACATTGAACTGATGCCCATTGCCGAGCATCCCTTCGACGGCTCCTGGGGCTACCAAGTGACGGGATACTATGCCGCCACCTCCCGCTACGGCACGCCCCAAGACTTCATGTATTTTGTCGATACCTGCCACCAAAACAACATCGGCGTGATTGTGGATTGGGTACCAGCCCACTTTCCCAAGGACGGGCACGGGCTGTCCTTTTTTGATGGCACCTTCCTCTACGAACACGCCGATCCCCGCATTGGCGAACACAGGGAATGGGGCACCAAGGTGTTTAACTATGGGCGCAATGAGGTTAAAAATTTCCTGATTGCCAACGTCTTGTTTTGGTTCGACAAGTACCACATCGATGGTATTCGGGTGGATGCTGTGGCTTCGATGATCTACCGCGACTATGCCCGCAAACCTGGGGAGTGGCTGCCCAATCAGTATGGCGGGCGGGAAAATCTGGAGGCGATCGAGCTTTTCCGCCACCTGCACAGCATTTTGTTTACCTACTATCCCGGTGCCCTTTCCATTGCCGAAGAATCCACCGCTTGGCCCATGGTGACCTGGCCCGCCTACTCCGGAGGCTTGGGCTTTAACCTGAAGTGGAACATGGGTTGGATGCACGACATGCTGGATTATTTCAGCATGGATCCCTGGTTTCGCCAGTTTCACCACAACAATGTCACCTTTAGTATCTGGTATGCCTTTAGCGAAAACTTCATGCTGGCTTTGTCCCACGATGAAGTAGTGCACGGCAAATCCCCCATGCCTGGCAAAATGCCCGGCGACACCTGGCAAAAATTCGCCAACCAGCGCTGTTTGTACGGCTACATGTTTACCCACCCCGGCAAGAAAACCCTATTTATGGGTATGGAATTTGGTCAGTGGCGCGAATGGAATGTCTGGGGGGATCTGGAGTGGCACCTGTTTCAGCACGATATCCATCGGGGACTCCATGCCTTCATTGGCGATGCCAACCGCCTGCTGCGGCAGGAGTCAGCACTGTTTGAGGTGGATTTTTCCCAGGATGGCTTCCACTGGATCGAGTGCAACGACAACCGCAACTCCGTGATCTCCTTCATTCGCTACAGCAAAGATCGCACCACCATGGCGGTAGTGGTGTGCAACTTCACGCCCATTCCCCACAGTGCCTACCGCATTGGCGTACCCGCCGAAGGCTTCTATCGCGAAGTTCTCAACAGCGATGCCACCTGCTACGGCGGCAGCGGATTGGGCAATCTAGGGGGCAAGCAGTCCCAAGCCTGGGGCATGCACGGGCTGCCCTATTCCTTGGAAGTGACGGTGCCTCCCTTGGCGGTAGTGGTCTTTCGGCACGAGCCCTCCGCAGCGCAACCCACGGAGTAGGGAGATACGTAGGTCGTTGCCCGGCGACCAAAGAGTTGATAGCGGCGATCGCGTACAAAGGCATACAGGCGATCGCCCAGTTCCCGCAACCCTGGCCCCTGCTGGTAGAGCCACACCAACCTAGCCAAGGGCGGCAGTTGTCGGCCGATTTCGGCGATTGCCGCCGTTCCCTGCCACCGCTGACCCGTTGTTAGGTCTAGGGCCAAAACGCCCAAAGCACAATCGGCGATCGCAATGCCGTAGGGAGACAGTGTGGCCTCATCCTGCATGGGCGCAAACGCAAACCGCCGTCCGCGATCGCTGCGCTCCAGGAACTGCACCCAACCCGTGCACAAATTGCAGTCGCCATCGTAAATGATCAGTACCATGATTCCGATTGTGTCCCTAGCATTGCTTCCATCCTAGCCCGCCGCCAACCGGAATCCCTCCCCGAAGGCGATGCCAGCTCCAGCCCCCGAGTTTTTGCGGTCAAAGTTTATCCCCGAAAATAACCTCAAACCATAAAGTTAGGTACTGGTTATATAACTTCCAACTAACTAGATCTATGACCATTGACTAACTCAGCCCCATTGTGAATTTTTTTGGAAAGTGGGATTAATACGATCACGAAATCTCACCGGACTTATCCAAGAGATAAATCTAGAGAAATCCTTTAATCCTTCTTTCTATGCCCCTAGAAAGCTGGATGTACCTCAAGGGAATCTTCTCTGTGGCAGGGCATAGTGATTTGATATCCGTCGATCGCCGCCCTGCCTCCCCTTCCTCAAACATTTCATCTCTTTGCTTTTAGCAGGAGTTTTGGCTATGGTTAGCGTTACTTTCCCTGACGGTTCTCTGTTTGCGGTGCGCGAGTCATTACGGACGCGCTTTTCCCTCAGCAAGCGATTTCGGCAACTGCGCATTGATGTCCCCACGGGTGATCGCGCTGAGCACAACATTTACAGTTTTGACGGTAGCGCCTCTTGGCTCTCAGACTATCTTGAAGGGCGCAGTGTCGACCAGGTTTTAGTCTCTCCAGAAGTTGGCGAAGAGCACCTCAAGCGATTTGCCGATGTGTGCCAAAAAGTCGGGGTGCAGTTGCGCTTGCAATTACCAGCGGCTCGGGAGTTGCCCAATCAGCGTGTTCCCCTCCAGTGGCTCGGGAAGCGTGTTTTTGATTGGTGCGCCGCCTTGGTGATCTTGGTTCTGCTGAGTCCGATTATGATCGCGACAGCATCACTTATTGCCTGGAAGATGCCCGGTTCTATTTTCTTTTATCAGTGGCGTATTGGTGCTGACGGCAAGTTGTTCCGAATTATCAAATTCCGTTCCATGATCGAAGGAGCCGAAAAACTGCACCATCGCGTCATGTCGGGTAAAAATGGGCTGCACAAATGTGCTGATGATCCCCGCATCACCCCCCTAGGGCGCTTCCTACGCAAGTACAGCATTGATGAATTACCCCAGCTTTTTAATGTTTTGCGGGGTGAAATGAGTTTGGTTGGCCCGCGCCCCTGGGCAATTTACGATGCCCTGCGCATCCCGTCCCACGGCATGAAGCGGCTCAATGCCCTGCCAGGAATTACGGGAGCTTGGCAAGTTAAGGCCCGCTCAAAGCTGTTGGATTTGGATGCGGTGACCGAATTTGACCTGACCTACTTGCGCCAGTGGTCGATTTGGCAAGATTTCAAGATTTTGCTGATGACGGTGCCCAAAGTGCTTTCCGGATTTGGTGCTTGCTAGGGAACCATGAAATGTGAGGTAACGCTTTGATTCAATGAAAAGCTAAAAGAGTTAAAGAATTAGTTTAGGAAGATACTCTCGGAGAGCACAAATGCTCTCCTTTTTTATTATTTTTAGGATTCCTTGGAATGCTCGGGAGCGTCGCGGCAATCCGGGGCGATCTTGTAATAACCCTAAAGGTTTGGGATCTCGGGGCGGATGCTTTTATGATCCACACAGAAGCAGCCAACTACAGCGGAGGGATAGTTCCATGGCAGTCAATCATTTGCTGGAATTGCAGGAGCACGGTCAAAGTGTGTGGATGGATAACCTCAGCCGGGACATTATTCAGTCAGGGGCTCTAGCGGAAATGGTTGCCACCCAGGGAATTCGCGGCATCACCTCCAATCCGGCGATCTTTGAAAAGGCGATCGCCGGCAATGCCATCTACGACGAGGCGATCCTAGCGGGCGTGCAGGCGGGGATGTCGGTGGATGGGATCTATGAGTCCCTGGTTTTTGACGATATTCAACGGGCGGCGGATATTTTACGCCCGGTGTTTGAGGCTTCCGACGGCTTGGATGGCTACGTCTCCATTGAAGTTTCGCCCAATCTTTCCCAGGATCGCGATGGCACCGTAGCCGAAGCCCTGCGCTTTTGGGAGGTGATCGCCCGTCCCAACGTAATGATCAAGATTCCGGGAACAGCAGCGGGTTTTGGCGCTGTGGAACAGGTGATTGCGGCGGGAATTCCGGTCAACGTCACGCTTCTGTTTTCCGTATCCGATTACGAGCAGACCGCCTGGGCTTACATCCGCGGTTTAGAAGCCCGCGCCGCCCAGGGGCAGTCGGTCAAAATCGCCTCGGTGGCTAGCTTCTTTCTTAGCCGCATTGATACCAAGATCGACGATCGCCTCGAAGCCCTCCTCCGAGAAGCGCCGGATGCCCAGACCCAGGAAAAACTCACCGACCTTAAGGGTAAAACGGCGATCGCCAATGCCAAACTGGCCTACCAAAAGTACAAAGAGATCTACACCGATGCCCGTTGGCAAACCCTAGTGGCGGCGGGAGCACGGGAGCAGCGCCTACTGTGGGCCAGTACCAGCACCAAAAACCCTGCCTACAGCGATGTGATGTACGTAGACAACTTGGTGGGTCCCAACACCGTCAACACCATGCCGCCGGAAACCATTGCTGCCTGCATTGACCACTGCGACATCCAAGACCGCATTGAGATGGATCTCCCCGAGGCTCAGGCCGTAGTCGCCGCCCTAGGCGAAGTGGGTATCGATTTAGATCAGGTGATGGTGGAATTGCAACGGGAAGGAATTGATAAATTTGTCAAACCCTTTGCCTCGCTGATGCAGTCCCTGGCAACCAAAATGTCCCAACTGACTGCGGCGTAATATTTCTTTAGATTTTGAGGTGACGATTGCAAGGGGGATGGGGTAAAGTATGCGGCAGTTAGCAACAGGGAACGCCCGTGCGTCAGATTAACTTTGCCGCTATCTTTGCCATTATTTTGGCCCTGGTTCTTTTTGCCCTCGAAAATACGGAGCCGGCCAGCATCAACATTGTGCCGACGGTGGCGGTGGAAGCCCCACTGGCGGTGGAGTTGATCGTAGCTATGGGCGCTGGGGCCACCCTCGCTTGGTTTTTTAGCGTGTGGTCGGGAATTCAGGGAGCAATTACTACGAATAACAAGAACCGCCAGATCCGCAACCTGGAGGAAAAAGTAAGTACGCTCACCGTGGAAGTGGAGGAACGGAAACGTCTACTCTCGGCTTCGGCTATTGATGTGGACGTGGAAGAACGCGGCAAGTAAGGCCGTTGCGTGGGAGGCTGTATGGCGATTCCAGCAATGGAGTCCGTAACTAAAGAGGCGATCGCCCTGCTGATAGATCTCGCCCAACGGGGGGAACTGGATCCCTGGGATGTGCAGGTTATCGATGTGGTGGATCGCTTCCTGTCCCGCCTGATTCCCGATGAGCGCCGCGACCTCCACGAATCGGGTCAGGCCTTTGTCTATGCCGCCATGCTGGTGCTGCTTAAGGCCAATTCCCTTTCGGAGCCCCCAGTGGTGGAAGCTGAGGATGTTTGGGAGGAGCTTCCCGGGGAGGAGGTAGCGCCCTTGCCCCTGCGCCTTGAATCCCAGATCCGCCGCCGCCCGGTCCCCCCGCCCCCCAAGGCTCGTCGCATTACCCTAGCGGAACTGATCACCCAGATCGAGGCGATCGCCGCCCTAGTGGAGCGCAAAACGCCAAAAATCCGCCCCCGCCCCAAGCAGAGCGCCACTTCGCGCAAGCAGGCGATGCAAGCCATTGCCCAGCTAGCCCACAAAGAGAACCTCACGGAGGTGGCTTTGGCCCTAGAAACTTATTTGGGGCAACTCAAAACCCCCGATATCCAACTGCGAGAGTTAGCCGCGGCTTTTGACGATTCCGTTGGCGTTTTTTGGGCGCTCCTGTTGTTGTCGGCCCAATCGAAGGTAGAGCTTGTCCAAAACAGCTTTTACGGTCAGATTAGGGTCATTCCCCTCATTCGGACTGCTGCGGAGGTTTCGTAAAGGCAAGGGCGCGATCAAGCATGGCCCGGGACGCTTCGGCCCGGGGAAGAAGTTCCTGCAGCCGATGGTACAACTGGGCGTAGGTTTTGAGGGTTTTGAAGCCGTCCTTAAGGGCATTGATCTGGGCTTCGGTAATTGGCTCAGGGCCGAACAAGATGTCAATCTGCGATCGCACTTCAATGGCATCACCCTGGAGCTCTTGGAGCTTGAGCTTTAGCCCGGCAAAGGTACTGAGGGTTTGCACGGCATGGGCGATCGGGTCGTCCGCCTCGCCGCTGGGGGCCGGCGGCTCCTTACCCACTTCCACCAACTGTTGCGGTTCCAAACCATCGACGGTTTCGGCATCCAGCATACCGCCATCCATCAGATCGATCAGTTGGGCCATGGCCTTTTCCCGGGCCCTGGAGGAATCTTTTCCCGTCACCGTAAGAATAATATCGGGATTTTGGGGAAAGGAGTACTGCACCATTACAGACCACCAATGATGGCAATCAGTCCCTTATGGGTCACCACTTCCAGAACGAGCAAGCTCACGAAACCAATCATCGCCAGACGCCCATTGGCAAGTTCAGCATATTCGGTCCAACCAAAGCGCCGCTCTTCGTCTTCTACGTACATCTTTGGCTCGATCGCCCAGTTGTTTAAAATGCCGCGCTCATCTTTGGTAAAGGCGGTCTTAGCTTGGGGGTCGGGGCTTTGGGGTGCGGTCATAGTTTCAGGTCGTGCGTAAAGAATTTTTCCATTCTATCGGACTTTTTTACATAACTTAACTTCATTTCCTACAGCCCATTGCCGATCAGGATAAAGGGGGCCCAGTAGTAGGGGTGGCTGAGGATCAGGTCGCCGGACGGGGGCTGGGCAATGAGTCGGCGCTGGGCTAGAGCAAGGGCCAGTTCTTGACTGCGGGTGCGATCGCCCAGCTGATCGTAAAACGCATCCATGAAAATTTGGGTACCGCCATCGGAAACCTGCCACAGGGAGGCGATCGCCGCCCGGGCCCCCGCCGTTTCCATCTGATAGCCAAAACCCAAAACCTCGGTGCCGTTCCCCAAGCGTCCCCCCAGTCCCGTTTCGCAGGCACTGAGAACGACCAAGTCCACACCCCGCAAAGACCAGGTGGCAATGTCCCGCAGGTTGGCGCGGCTACCGTCGCCAAAAACCACAAAGGAGCGCTCCGGATTCCCGGCTACAAAGGCCGCGTGGGTCGCCAAATGGACAATGTTCACCCGGGACACCTGGGCCAGGGTGTTTTGGAGGCTAAATTGCCGATCGATCAGGGTTAGGGCCTGGGGAATCCGGGCTGCCAAGCTTTGGATCTCCTTGGCGGCAAAGGGCAACCCCGAAAACCGGAACCGCTCCTGCTCTACGGTGAAGTCAAAGGTGCCCGTCGTAAAAGCTGCCACTAAAATCCGGGGCGCGGGGCGGGGGGTGGGGCGGAAGGTGGTAAGGCTAGAAGCGGTGATGTTATTGACCCGGTAGCGCTGCACCAACCACTGGCGGCCATCGTGGAGGGCGGCGAGGGGCAGGTAGCGCAGTTGCCCATCGGGGGCATAGAGGATGGTGTCAATGCGCCGTTCCGCCAGATCCCGGGCAATGGGCTGCACCAACCAAGCGTAGAGTTGCTGCGCCGGCACCAATACATCGAGAGAACTGGGATCCCGCACGTCTTCACGAAACTGGGCGATCGCCCGATTGAGTTGTTCCCGCGATACCGGCACCCGGCGGTGGAGGGGGGCACCGTCGGCAAACAGCACCACCAGATCTAAGTGTTGTTCCGAAATCAGGGGATAGAGCATCGCCGGACGCTGGGGAAAGGCTTGGAGGTTGCGCTGCAACAATGTGGCTTCCGGAAGCGTGGCACCGCCGCGGGTCGTGGCTGCCAACTGTTGGACAATGGCGCGCACTGCCGGACTGGCAATGAGGCTCCCCAGTTGCTCCCATGCCTGCGATCGCAGGGTTAGCAGTTCGGCAATACGGCGTTGCTGCTCGGAGGAACGGCGTTCCTCGGGGGTATTTTGCAGCGGGATCAGCTCTTCTCCGGCACGCACAGCACGATTTTGGATGTTGATAAATTCCTGGTAAAAGCGCTCCTCCGGTGGTAGCAATGCTACGCCTTGGCGGCTGGCGGCGCTGGCCCGCACCTGTTGGAAGTAGGTTTGCAGCTCTTCCACCTTCAGCAGGTCTAGCACTTGCTGGGCTTCGAGCACCCGATCCTGGGCAATCAGCAAATTTGCCAGGGTACGGTAGGTGGCTTCTACGGTGGTCACAAACCGCTTTTGCTCCGCCGCCGGTAGCGATCGCAGGTCGGCCCGGATCGCTTCCCGCAGATTCACGGACTGCTTGTAGAACAAAATTGCCAGTTCGGTTTGCTTTTGCTCCGCCAACAAAGCACCAATGTTCGCCAGTTGCAGTCCTTCGCTGGGGCGTTCCCCCAATTGGCGGTGGATCGAGAGGGCCTGTTGGTAGAGCACTAAGGCCTCGGGGAATTTTTTTTGATCCTGGAGCAGGCGGGCCAAATTACCGGCAATGGCCGCCTCACTGCTGCGGTTGCCCACTTCAGATACGATCCGAAGCGCCTGACGGTAGGCGGGTTCGGCATCGGCGGGGCGGCGCAGGTTGCGGTAGACGGCGGCAATGTTATTGAGGGTATTGGCTTCGCCCACCCGATCGCCCAATGCGCGATGGATGGGCAGGGCCTGGTTGTAGAACTTTAGGGCTTCGTCGTAGCGCCGCAGATTGTCGTTACTCAAACCAATATTGCTGAGCACAATGCTTAGGCTGCGGCGATCGCCCAAGGCGCGGAGAACCTCGGCTGCTTCCTGGTGGAAGGGCAGGGCCCGGTCGGATTGCCCAATGACATCGTAGACCGAACCAATATTGCTGCGGGTAATGGCGGCGCGATCGCGGGCAGCGATCCGATCCAGCAGGGTGAGGGACTGCCCGTAGAATTCTAGGGCCCGGGCATAGTTGCCCTGGGAGCGGTAGATGGCGGCAATGTTGTTGAGAATGCTGGCGGTAGTGCTGGTATCCTCGGCCCGGCGGCTAAGGGCTAGGGCCCGTTCGTACACCTTGAGAGCCGCCGCGTTTTGCCCCTGCCGCCGCAGGCTCGCTCCAAGGTTCAAGAGAATGGCGCTGTTATTGGGCGCTAGGGCCAGGGCTTGCTCGAACGCTTCGGTAGCCTGGGGCAGCTGCTCCGCCGTCAGGTAGAGTCGCCCCAAGCTGTTGAGGGTCGCCGTAAGTACGTTGACGTTATTCTCACCGCGGTAGATGGCTAGGGCCTGCTGCATCTGGGCGATCGCCTCCGCCGTCCGACCCAATTGGGCCAGCACCCGGGCTAGGTTGTCATGCACCACGCCGCGATCCTGGGGAACATCAACCCCAGCGTTCATCAGAATCTCTAGGGCCTGCCCATAGGACTGGGCCGCCTCCGGGAGTTGCCCCAACGCCTGGTATACCGTCCCTAACAGGTTGTAGGCCACCGCTAAGGAGCGGCGATCGCCCGTCATTTGCAGTTCGACAATGGCGCGCATCAGGGAAGACTTGGCTTCTAACAACTGGCGGCTATCGATCTGCTGCTGGGCCCGCCGCAGCCATTCCCGCTGACTCGGTTGGGAAGCGGGCGGTAGGTTCTGGGCGATCGCACCGGCTCCGCCATAGGTACCCATCCCCAGAATTAGGAGGAGGACAGCACCTGCTTTGCTTGTTGCCATAGGGACTCCAGTTCGCTGGTGGTACATGCGGTTATGGGCTTAGGGCTTAATTGTTCCATCACCCGAAAGCGGTTGGCAAACTTTTGATTGGTTTGGTGCAGGGCGATCGCCGGATCGATTGCGTGCCACCGCGCCACCTGCACGATGCTAAACAGCAAATCCCCCAGCTCCTCGGCCCGGTGGGCGTCCGTAGTCGCTGCCTGGAATTCCGCCACTTCTTCGGCCACCTTGTGCCAGATTTGGGCCATGTTTTCCCACTCAAAGCCGTGGTCAGCCACCTTTTGGGAAATTTTCAGTGCCGCCGTCAGGGGTGGGAGCGTCCGGGTATAGCGCTCAATTTTACGGCTGAGGGTCTCTGCCGTGCCGCCCTGCTCCCGGGCCTTAATTTCCGCCCACTTTTGGCGCACCTCCGCCGCATCCCGCACCGTCTCCGCCCCAAAAACATGGGGGTGACGGCGCACCAGCTTATCGGTTAGCCCTTCAATCACCGTTTGCAACGAAAACTGCCCCAACTCCCCAGCAATCTGGGCATGGAGTACCACCTGCAACAGCACATCCCCCAACTCCTCAGCAATGTCGGCAGGCACATTGCGGGTTAGGGCATCGACGAGTTCGTAGGTTTCTTCGATCGCATAGGGAATCAGGGTTTGGGGTGTCTGGGCCCGATCCCACGGGCACCCTCCCTCGGGCGATCGCAACTGGGCCACAACCGCAAGAAGCTGCCCAAAGGCCGCTAAAGTAGCATCCATCGGGATAGACCCTCCATTAGTATTCATAGGGATTTTTGGGTGTGGGCACCGGCGTAAGGTTGCTAGCCTGCACCACCAACTGCCGCCGCCCGGTCAGTTCGCGAGTAATCATCTGCCCCTCCACCTCCAGCCATTGATCCGCCGGAAATCGGGTGGCAGCACCCTCCACCTGCACCGGCAAACTCACGGGATACACATCGGCGGCACAGCAGGTAAGCACAAACCGTACGATCAGAAAAATGTCCTCCGGCATCGCTGGCGGATGCACCACAAAACCCGTCACCTTAGCCCGCTGCCCCCGGTAGGCATCTGGTTCGGGATAGGCATTAAGGGTACGGCTCCATTCCACAAGGCTGCGCTCTTCCGGGCGATTGGTGGCCCGAAACGACTGGGGCACAGCCCGCGTCGCCGCAAGGTTATCGGTCACCCCCCGATGGATGGCCTTATCGCTCACAAACACCTTGGGCTCTACCACAAAACCGGCGATCGCCACAGCTATGAGAATGCCATTGCTCACCTGGGGATACAGCAGCGCCAGGTGCTCCCCGCTGCGCACAGGTCTAACTACCACCGCCGCCACTGCTAAACCCAGCAACACCAGCGCCGCCACTACGGTCATCGGCATGTAGTTGGGATGTATCAACAAATAAAGCTGCTCCATGAGCCACAGCTTAAGAATCAGCGCTCCCCATAAAAAGAGGGCTAGCGCGTCCATCCACACAATTGTCATGGATCTAAAATACCTGCGCTCTGCACTTTTGTTCTTGCCCAGCATAACCCCTTCCCGCCCCCTCGCGCCCTAGTGCGCTTCGGAGGTGGGGCGAACATCTCCGGTGCTGCGGAGCAGGTCGCCTTTTGAACCTCAACTTTGGCGTTTGGAAGACGGGCGATCGCCTATGGAACCCGAACTGTAAGGTTTGAAGCCTCTACGGTGACGTTTTTTAGGGCATCCCATCATCTCAGGAGGTTTCTGTCCTGAAAAGCCTAAGACCTCATCCCAACCCAGTATGTGCCCGGCGCAACCATTCGTGACCGCTGACTTTGAGATATTATCTTGCACCGTGCACTATGTAATGCTGGCGAGGCATTATATCTTGCAAAAACCTAGATGCAACCCAAAAAGTTGCGTTGCCCTTTAAGTTGCACGGTAATCACCCCATAGAGAACGTTCTTCAGCACCTTGCAGGTTAATACCTAGTACTACAGACGGCAAAGCAGAATTTCCGTGGAGACATTCAAACATTATCTCATTGTAGCGAACGGGACTAGTGTTATCCTGCCGTCTGTAGAACATGTGCGTTGTAGCCGACCGAATTCAATTTTTCTTGTGATAGTTTATGATTGCTCTCGGCGGCTAAACTTACTACCGTTAGACAGCATGAAATAATACTCTCTATGTCATCAATCACGCTTCTCCCGTTCAACGAAGGGATCATAGCTCGAAGCGATCTCTATGAGCTTTACTGCTTGTTACTGCGGGAGTACCTCGAGCCCATGTTTGGCTGGGATGAAATGTTTCAGCAACAACGCTTTGAAAAAGAGTATCCATCGCATGAGACGTTTCTCGTAGCTCACAGAGCGGTGATTGCTGGGTTTATCGTACTCAAGTGTGGGAGCGAAGAAATTCACTTCTCGCTACTTTTGCTGCGTCCCAAGTTCCAGTCTCTTAGTATTGGCACTCGCGTCATGGAGTTGGTTTTAGCACAAGCAAAGTCCCTTGAGGTTTCAGTTACACTCTCATGCTTTCGCCAGAGCTATCAAGCCCTGAAGTTTTATGATCGGCTTGGGTTCCAGACAACGTATGAAGATGCCCACTTCGCATTCCTTACCATTGTGCCTTAAGCCCTCTCTCAACTAAACTTTCTGTTGCGCCCGCGTAGGCTAGCACGATCATTTCTTAGTGCGATCGCATCCGCAACAGCAAAGCCGATCGCCCAGGTTAAAATAGAGGGATACAGTTGAAACGAGGTCAAGCCTATGCCAGTTCGACAACCCCGCTACAGCAAAGAGGAGTTCGCTCGACGTGGTGATGAGATTTATGAATCTCAGGTGCGCCAGCAAGTCGAGGAAGGCAATCATGGCAAGATAGTGGGGATCGACATTGAAACCGGGGCGTTTGAGGTTGATGCGAATGAAATAGCTGCCTGCGATCGACTCGAAGCCCGTTATCCCGATGCTCAGATCTGGATTCTCCGTGTCGGCTCTCGCCACGTTCGTCGGTTTGGTGGGCGGACTCGGAGAACTGCATGATTTCGGGAACCGTTAATGCAGATTTTGAACCTATCATTCCTTTGTCGCTTCGTCGTTCTGATGGAGAGGTCTTTACGCAAGATGCAATCGTAGATACAGGGTTCAATGGCTGGCTGTCGCTGCCGCCAGATGCGATCGCCGAGTTGAACTTGAGATAGAAAAGAAGAGGTCGGGCAATTCTTGGAGATGGCAGCGAGTGTGTATTCAATGTTTATGAGGCAGTTATGGTGTGGGACGGAGAGTTACGCACAATTCCGGTAGATGAGGCTGATTCAGATCCATTAGTAGGAATGTCGTTGATGGAGGGCTACCAACTAACGATACAGGTAGCGAAAGACGGGTATGTTGAGCTTCGCAAAAATAGCGCGGTCTAACAATCCAAATGCAGTGGACGGAATAGAGATGGTTGGTTGAGATGCCGAGATTATCTGCCACTTAATTTTACCGTTAGCACGCACTATCAGATCATAAATGATTGAAAATTTTCTTCAGGAGCAATTCAATGTAAGAGCTGAAGCCCCTGCTATTTGGGAACTAAGCGCCCGTCGTCTCAAACAGAGCGGTGATTTGCTCTTTAATGCCTATGAAATCGATTTACAAAAATGGCAGACAATGTATCTCCACTTGAATTTGATAATCTCGAAGTAGTCGGGGCCGCTACTTTACTTTTTGGCTTCGCTATTGAAAATCTGCTCAAAGCAGTTATCATTTCAAATGAATCAAGAGCCGTTAAAGATGGGAAATAGCGAGAATGGCCAGGCAATGGTCATGATTTGATATTCTTGGCGGAAAAAGCGAAAATTGTGTTGGATGCACAACAAAAGGATTTGCTTAACCGATTAGTAGCTTTCGTGGAATGGGCTGGTCGTTATCCTGTCCCCAGGAAAGCCACAAAGATTTCAGTAAAGCAGCTTAACATTCAGCACCTTTTCCTGCCTTTACCATTGCAACTTTATGAGCGAAGACTGTTTCAACAGCTTTTCGATTTTCTTTGGGCTTTTATCTTTGCAGAGTCTAGTAATGAAGACACAAAAGCGGGCTAACACCGCGTGCTGCCGACTTGGGGTAAGCGCCGCGTTATTTGGAGTTTTTTCTCGGCTGGAAGTTTTTCCGTTTCGATAGTGAGTCCACGTTTCCACTCCAAGCAGCTAGCGCCAACCGTTGAGCCTAAAACCTCTCTGGTAAAGGTCTGAATTCAATTTCCTAAGTCCAAGCAGTGCGAGGCAGGCGAACCAAATGCAGGTGCTCTCTGGCAATATCATCCTGGTGGTTGTTTGGCTTCGGCTCCACTCAGCCAACAGGTGTAGCAATTTTTTGAGTAACCCGTCCACTGCTTCTACCACATTACTGCGGTTTGCCTGCCTGGAGCAAAGGTTCCCTGCTGGAGTTCGAAGCGTGCCATACATTACGAGAACCAGCGACGACACAACCACGAGCAGCTAAGACACTCATTGCCTCAGTTCTGCTAGCGGCCGCCGCCAAAGAGCCAGTGGATATTCACCCCAACCTGAGCTCCGTCGGGACGGGCTACCAGGGAGCCAAAGGTATTTTGCCCCGTAGCATTGGTCACGTACACGTCAAGCCCCAGGCGATCGCCCGATAGCAAGTAACGTAGTGCTGCGGCCCAAGTGGCGCGATCGCCCCCTAAGGAAGGCGTAAATTCTCCCAACAGTTGCAGACCCTCTGCTAGGCGATAATTGAACCCAAGGGTCACGCCTGCTGGGGTTGTTTCCACGATCGCCACCTTAGGCGTGAGCATCAGCGCTAGGTCAGGCGTGGGCTGATACTGGGCTATGAGTTCGGCACCAACCACCCCAGTGACGGCACTAGCTTGCGATCGCCCGAACAGGGTTACAGAGCCGTAAAAACTGAGGGAAAAGGGATCTCCCTGCTGCTGATCTAAAAAGCGCAACTTCGCTGCACCGCTCAGATTGAGGTCACTGGCTAGATTGGGGATAACCGTGCGGGCACTGTCATCAAAGCGACCTAGCCCCAGCTCTATCTGGGCATCTTCGGAAATGCCATAGGCGAGACTGACATCAAGGCCAGAGCCGCCCCCTGCCCGCAGCCGCCACAGGTTTGGTGGCAGAGTATCGGCCGTGCGGCTGGTGATGCCATCGAGGAGCAGTTGTTCTTGCCGCATCCCTAGGGGTGGGCGCGGTGTACCGCGAAAGCTGCGGGCATAGCGGTTGTAGGTATCTGGGGTGAAGGTCAGTTGGGCGGTGATCGCCACTTGGTCGCCGTCGGGGAGAAACGACAGCACCCGGGTTGCTGGAGTGGTGCCGAGGGCGTTGGTGGCATAAACATCCAAACCCACCGTCGGGCTGACGAGATAGCGCAACCCGCCGCTCCACACGATCCGCCCGTTAAAGCTGCCATCGCTGCCGCGCACGGAGTTATTGCCAGAGATCGGGGCGATCGCATCGGCTTGAACGCTGAGACGGGGTGTGGCCTGCCAGTTGATACCCGCGCCAATGGTAAAAATGGTGCCAAAAAAATTAGCCGTGCCTATGGTATTGGGGAGAATCGATACCTGGGGCGTTACGGTGATCTGCACCTCAGGGGTGGGGGCATAGGTCAGGGGCAGAAATACCGACCCTCCCAGACTGCCCGCAGCAGCGGTGCCCCCGAGAAAATTGCTACCGAGGGTGCTGACGTTGAGATACTCCAGGGAGCCCCCCAGACTCAATCGCAGGGTTTCCGTTTGCAGCAACGCATACTTAAAGTTGGGGGCGATCGCCGTAATTGCTAAGCTAGGATTGCTCACCGTGCCCACGGGGCGACCGAGGGGATCGTCGTAGAACAGCACTGCTAAACCCACCTGCAGCCGGTCATCAACGCCGTAATCAAGGGAGCCCGAATAGACTTCTAGGGCTGAGCCTGCTGTCACCCGATCATTACCAAAAGCCCGCACCCCCGCCGTGATGGCCAGTTCACCCCAATTCAGTTGGCTGGCAGTTTCCAAATTGAACAACCGTATGGGCGATCGCTGGAGCGGGGCAGGTTGCACCACGGGTTGGGGAGGCACAGGCTCCTCTACCACCGGCCCCCGCTGGGGTTCGACTGTCTCTGGTGCTTGGGGTATGGGTGCAGGCGGGGTACCGCCGCGGTTGGGAGCTAGGGGTGAGGGGGGGGCTGGCACGAGGGGCGATCGCGTCCCCCCCTGGGTAGGCGGCAGCGCCTCATTACCAGCAGCGGGCAGAGGGCTCAACCGGGAGCCACCGGTATTGGGAGCGTCCTGGGCGATCGCCCCTGACGAAACCAGTAGGGGTAGTGCAACCATCCACCCTAGCCAATTGCGTTCCATACACCACACCCCACAACAAGCTATAAAGTTATGCAAATAGCAGTTTTAAAATAGTACCGTGAAACCCCCGCCGACCGGCGATCAATCGTGTTTGGGTGCAAAAAAAACCTGCGGCCGCCCCAGTTCATTGCATAATCATGTATAGTTCCTAAAAATTGATCCATTCGCTAGCAAGGTATGACCACAGAGGCAGAGCAAACTTTTGAAGCATCCAATTCCGATCTCCAAGATGGGGAATCCCTCGAACTTGACGCCGAACTGCTCGATGCCGAATTGGATGAAGAATCTCTCTTGAACTTGGGCAAGGTCAGTCCCCCTGCACCCGCAGCGACCCAAGAGCAAGCCCCAGCGCCACAGTCTAAGGAGCCTGCCACCGAGCCAAAAGTCGCTGTGGATCCCGAACGCATTCGGCAATTACTAACTGAAATCACCACCTTGCAAACTCAGTTGGAGGAGCGGAAAAACACGTACCTGCGACTCTCTGCCGATTTCGAGAATTTCCGCAAGCGCACCGTCCGGGAAAAGGAAGAACTCGACGAAAAATCTCGCGGAAAACTGATTCAGAAATTGCTGCCCGTCGTCGATGACTTCGAGCGGGCCCAGATTCAGATTGTGCCGAAAAATGACGGTGAAGCGAGCATCCACAAAAGCTATCAATCCGTGTACAAGCAATTGCTTAAATGCCTCAAGGATCAGGGCGTCGAGCGGATGGATACGGTTGGGCATGGCTTTGACCCCAACTTCCATGAAGCCATCTCCCAGGAACCCTCCCCAGAACACGAAGAAGGCTTGGTTAGCGAAGAACTGCGCCCCGGCTATCTGCTTGGTGACAATGTGTTACGCCATGCCCTCGTGAAAGTGTCCTCGGGTAAAGTAGGCCCCAGTTAGGGCAAAAGCGTCGTCTCGTCGTATACGGATGCTGGTGAGTTATGTCAAAAGTCATAGGAATCGATCTGGGGACAACTAATAGCTGCGTGGCTGTGCTGGAGGGAGGAAAACCCGTTGTTCTCACCAATAGCGAGGGGGCCCGCACCACACCTAGCATCGTTGGCTTTTTGAAGGATGGGGCCGAGCGCATTGTAGGACAGGTGGCCAAGCGGCAGTCGGTAACCAATGCGGCGAATACGGTCTATAGCATCAAGCGGTTTATTGGTCGCCGCTGGGAAGAAACCGAAGACGAGCGGAAACGGGTGCCCTACGTCGTTGCCCCCGGCAAGGATGACACGGTGAACGTGGTGATTGGAGAAAAAGAATACACGCCCCAGGAAGTTTCGGCCATGATTTTGCAGAAGCTGAAGCAGGATGCCGAGAATTACCTCGGTGACTCCGTGACCCAGGCGGTGATTACGGTTCCGGCCTATTTCACCGATGCCCAGCGGCAAGCTACTAAGGATGCCGGGGCGATCGCCGGCTTGGAAGTATTGCGGATTGTCAACGAGCCCACAGCGGCTTCCCTAGCCTACGGTTTAGACAAACAGGATCGCGACCAGAAGATTCTCGTGTTTGACCTTGGCGGCGGTACATTTGATGTGTCGGTGCTGCAGTTGGGCGATGGCATCTTTGAAGTTAAGGCGACAGCCGGCAACAACCACCTAGGCGGCGATGACTTCGATGCCCTAATTGTGGACTCGTTGATCAAGGACTTCTTAGCCAAAGAAAGCATCGACCTGAGCCAGGATCGCACTGCCCTGCAGCGGCTGAAGGAAGCGGCCGAAAAAGCCAAAATCGAATTATCTTCGGCTCCTACGACCCTGATTAGTCTGCCGTTTATTGCCGCCAACGAATCGGGCCCCAAAACCATTGAACTAGACTTTACCCGGGCCAAGTTTGATGAGCTTACCGCCCCACTGGTCAAGAGCACCCTAGAACCCACTGCCCAGGCTCTGAAAGACGCGGGACTGCTGCCGCGGGAAATTGATCGCATCATCCTAGTTGGTGGCTCCACCCGAATCCCGGCAGTTCAGGAAGCAATCATCAAGTTTTTTGATGGCAAGCGCCCTGACCAATCCGTCAACCCGGACGAGGCCGTTGCCGTAGGGGCCGCGGTGCAGGCGGGCATTCTAGGCGGCGAAGTCAAGGATCTGCTGCTGCTGGATGTCATTCCCCTGTCCATCGGCTTGGAAACCCAGGGGGGCGTGTTCACGAAGATTCTGGAGCGCAACACCACCATTCCTACAAGTAAATCCCAGATTTTCTCCACGGCAGTGGACAATCAGTCGGTGGTGGAAATCCACGTCCTCCAAGGGGAACGCACCATGGCTCGGGATAACAAATCCTTGGGTAAATTTGAGCTGGAGGGCATCCGCCCTGCTCCACGGGGGGTGCCTCAGATTGAAGTTTCCTTTGATATCGATGCCAACGGCATTCTCAAGGTCTCAGCGCGGGATGCCGATACGGAAGTAGAGCAGGGGATCAGCATCAATAATTCCGGTGGTCTTAGCCCCAGCGAAATTGAGCGGATGCGCATGGAGGCGGAGGTCTATGCCGACGAAGACGCCGCCCGACGCGAACTGGCCAATGTGCGCAACCAAGCGGCTAACCTGCTGCGCACGGTGGAAGAACTCCTGCGCGACAATGGGCCGACGGTGATTACCCAAAGTCTGCGGGAACCGACCCAAAAGAATATCGACACCCTCAAGGAGTTGCTCGACCAAGAGGAGGTAACTCAGGATCAGTTGCAGGAGGCAATTAAGCCACTGCAGCAATCCTTGTACGATGTGACCCAGGCCATTGAGCGCTATTCCCAGGTGGAGCGGGTCAAAAAGCCGGAGGATTCCTTAGGGTAGGGTTTAAATATATGTCTCTATTTGACTGGTTTGCAGAAACGCGATCGCGGGCTGCGGATGGCCACTCTGCGCCGCTGTCGGAACGGGAGATCCCCGATGGGCTGTGGCATAAGTGCTCGGCCTGTGGGGGGTTGACTTATATCAAAGATCTGAATGCCAACTTGCTCGTTTGCCCCGAGTGTGGCTACCACAACCAAGTGCAGGCCCCCGATCGCATCGCTCAGATGATCGATGGGGGAACGTGGCAAGAGGTGGATCAGTCCCTCGAATCCTGCGATCCCTTGGGATTCCGCGATCGCAAACCCTACAGCGATCGCCTGCGGGAGTACCAAGCGCAAACTGGTCTGCGGGATGGGGTGATCACGGGCACAGGCCAGATCCTAGGGCAGGAAGTGGCCTTGGCGGTGATGGATTTTCGCTTTATGGGTGGCAGCATGGGCTCGGTGGTCGGCGAAAAGATTACCCGCCTGGTAGAGCTGGCAACGGTCACGGGACGACCGGCAGTGGTTTTTTGTGCCTCAGGCGGTGCCCGGATGCAGGAGGGAATTTTGAGCTTAATGCAGATGGCCAAGACATCCGCTGCTTTGCAGCGCCACCAACGGATAGGACTGTTGTACATCCCCGTGCTGACCCATCCGACGACGGGCGGTGTGACCGCGAGTTTTGCCATGCTTGGCGACGTGATCCTGGCAGAACCCAAGGCCATGATTGCCTTTACGGGGCGGCGGGTGATTGAGCAGACGCTGAAGCAAAAAATTCCCGATAACTTTCAAACTGCGGAATATCTGCTAGCCCACGGATTTGTCGATAGCGTCGTGCCCCGGCAAAAGCTTAAGCAGACTGTGGGGATGTTGCTGCGGTTACACGGTGCCAAGAAATCTCCCCCGAAGACCCTTGTTGCCATGCGATCGCCTGGGGAGGGACTGCACCAAGACCAAGCAACCGCCGGGGGACTAGGGTTGCCAGAGTAATTGCCTCCGATAGGCTGCATACGCCCCATCGAACCAAGCGAGGCACCGCTGACAGCAAAGATTGGGTAGAACCGCATAGGGTGCCGTCGGCCAGACGGGCAGTGCCATCCTGAATTGTCATGGAGCGGTGATCCCAGGGATGAACCCCCTCCGGTAGCCCTAGGGGAGCCAAGGCATCGCTGACGATAAAAAGCCGGGACGCCGGTCCGCCCGTGAGTTGGTAAAGCACCCGCAGCATGGCGGGATCCACATGGATGCCATCGGCAATGACGCCACAAAAAATCTCAGGGCGCAGAAGGGCCGCCGCAAGGATGCCCGGTTGCCGGTGGTGCAGCGGCGGCATGGCATTGAACGTATGGGTTAGGGCGATCGCCCCCCGGTCAAAGGCCCCATTGGCCTCGGCCAAGGTGGCCGTGGTGTGCCCCAGACTGACAGCAATGCCCTGGGAAACAAGCCAGTCCAGGCAGTGTCCGGTGGGATCCAGTTCGGGAGCTAGGGTAATCAGGCGCACTAGGGGCGCAAAGTCGCCGAGCACAGACCGCAGGTGCTCCATGGTGAGGGGCAAGAGGTGCTCTTGGGGGTGGGCACCCCGTTTCTGGGGATTGAGGAACGGCCCTTCTAGGTGTACCCCCAGGATCTGGGCAGACTGGGGCGCTGGGATAGTGACAAGGGGTGCCAGAACGGCCAGGGAGCGCTGGATTTGGGGCACGGATGTGGTGACCAAGGTCGGCAGATAAGCATCCATGCCCTGCTGCCACAAAAAGCGACCCACTGCTGCTAACTTGGGGCGATCGCCCTCCTGCAGATTGTTAAATGCTAGGCCGAGGGCCCCATTAATTTGCAGGTCTACCCCCCCGGGGGAATACAGTATGTCCATGCCACCTACGCCAAACGACAGTGCACCATAGGCTATGATAAAGAGCATTTGGTTTTTAGGCACATTTTAGGAACATTTTAGGAACACTTCAGGAACACGTTAGGCACGCTATGGCAGTATCTGCTCCTCCTAAAACTCAGTACGAAGCGGTCATTGGGTTGGAAATTCATTGCCAACTCACCACCGCAACCAAGATCTTTTGCGGTTGCTCCACCACCTTCGGCGCACCTCCCAATACCAACGTGTGTCCCGTGTGCCTGGGTATGCCGGGAATGCTCCCTGTTCTCAACGAAAAGGTGCTGGAGTATGCCGTCAAGGCCGGGCTAGCCCTCAACTGCGCGATCGCCCCCCACAGCAAATTTGATCGCAAGCAATATTTTTATCCCGATTTGCCCAAAAATTACCAAATCTCCCAGTACGACCTGCCCATTGCCACCGACGGCTGGCTGGAAATTGACACCGAGGCCGGCAAAAAACGCATTGGCATTACCCGCCTGCACATGGAGGAAGATGCGGGCAAGTTGGTCCATGGGGGATCGGATCGCCTTTCCGGATCGAGCCATTCCCTGGTGGATTACAACCGTGCCGGCGTGCCCCTTTGCGAAATCGTCTCAGAACCCGATCTGCGCTCTGGGGCCGAAGCTGCCGCCTACGCCCAAGAGTTGCGGCGGATTCTGCGCTACCTCGGCGTTTGCGATGGCAACATGCAGGAGGGTTCCCTGCGCTGCGATGTCAATATTTCGATCCGCCCCCAGGGCAGCGAAAAATTTGGCACCAAGGTGGAAATCAAAAATATGAATTCCTTCAATGCCATTCAGCGGGCGATCGAATACGAAATCAAGCGCCAAAGCGAGGCCCTCGAACAGGGAGAGCGGATCGTCCAGGAAACCCGCCTCTGGGAAGAAAACTCCCAGCGCACCATCACCATGCGGGTTAAGGAAGGTGCCAGCGACTATCGCTACTTCCCGGAGCCCGATTTGGTGCCCATCCAAGTCAGCGCTGCCCAACTGGCCCAGTGGCGATCGGAACTGCCCGAGTTGCCCAACCAGCGGCGGGAACGCTACCAAGCCCTGGGACTAACCAACTACGATGCCCACCTGATCGCCGACGATCAGTCTGTGGCGTCCTACTTCGATGCCGTGGTTGCCACGGGTGCCGACCCCAAGGTGGCCTTCAACTGGATCATGGGAGACATCACCGCCTTTCTCAACGAGCAAAAACGGGCGATCGCCGATCTACCCCTTACCCCTCTGCTTCTAGGTGAATTGATTGCCCTCATTGCCAGCAACACCATCAGCAACAAGATTGCCAAGGATCTGCTCCCCGAACTGTTATTCCAGGGTGGCTCTCCCCAGGAACTGGTCAAGGCTAAGGGGTTGACCATCCTTTCGGGAGATGATCTGGCCGCGGCGATCGACGATGTTTTGGCCGCGTTCCCCAAGGAGGTGACCCAATACCGTGCTGGTAAAACCAAATTGCTCGGCTTTTTGGTGGGCAAAGTGATGGCCAGAACCCAGGGCCGCGCTGAACCCCAGCAGACCAACGCATTACTACTCACAAAATTGCAAGAAGGTGTTACCGATGCCTGATCCCACTGCTAAGGACTATGTTGTTGTGGGCATTGCCCACTGTTTTTATAAGGATTCTGGGGAACTGCGCACCCTCCGCCTCCTAGAGCCCATTCCCTCTGCTACCCTGGAAACCCTCGTCCAACAGGTGCCCACATCCTATGCCGCCGTCCATGCCCTGACCCTAGGGGAAGTTGTGGCCGAGGGTGGCACCCTACACCGTCCCAGTTTTATGGAACCGGAGGTGGAGTTTGCCGCCGATTTTGCCGAAAGGGCGATCGCCGCTGCCCGCACCTACCAGGCTCGCCCCGACCTCCAAAATTGCGTTGCCCTCGGTGGCACCCTGGAACCGCTCAACTTTTCCACCGAAAAGAAGCGCATTCTCAAGGGCGATCGCCTGGTGCGGGATGAAGATAACGTCAAGCAGCACGCCCATACCCATCGCGTCCTCTAGGCCGGCGGCTGCCATGAAGCCTTGCACCCACTGCGGCGTTCTCTGTGCCCTGCGCTACCGCATCCAGTACCGTGCCCAAGATGGGGGGGATCATCGATGGCATCTGGTTTGTCCCAGCTGTCAGCAGCTTTTGGGCGATCGCAACCCCCACTACCGCTATGGAGGCACATGGAAAGCCAAACGGTGACGTTGCCCGCTGGAGCAGAGTCGCAGATAGCCCAGATGGATCGCTTTTGGGCAGCCTTTAGGCGCGGTCTGCCGGTACCCAGGGTCGTAGGGTTGGAGCGTCATCGGTTGCCTGAGGTTGCCTGCGATGTGGTAGTTCTGGGCGGCACCCTAGGAATTGTGCTGGCCTGTGCCCTGCAGCGACGGGGCTGGCGCGTCGCTGTGCTGGAGCGATCGCACCTGCGGGGGCGCACCCAGGAATGGAATATCTCGCGGGCAGAATTGCAAACGCTATGTCAGGTGGATCTCCTGACCCCCCAGGAGCTAGAACGGGCGATCGCCTCGGAATACAACCCGGCGCGGGTCGGTTTCTACGGCGGTCAAGAACTATGGGTGCGGGATATCCTCAACGTCGGCATCGACCCGGTGGTGCTGTTGGTCATGCTGAAGGAAAAATTCCTGGCCGCTGGCGGTCATCTGTACGAACTGACTCCCTTTGCGCACCTATCGATTCACCCCAATGGGGTCGCCGTGCACGCCCACTGCCAAGGAGGCCCCCTGGTTCTCACGGGGCGCTTACTCCTGGATGCCATGGGGCATTTTTCGGTCCTTGCCCGCCAAGCTCGGGGAACCCAATCCCCCGCCGGCATCTGCTGGGTGGTGGGTGGCTGCGCCCGTGGGCTACCAGATCGCACCCATGGCGATTTGTTCTATACCTTTAGCCCCTGCACCGGCCCTACCCAGGACTTTTGGGAAGCCTTCCCCGCCCGGGACGGGCGCACAACCTACCTGTTTCGCTACGGAGATAGCAACCGTTCGACCCATACCTTTGCCCAGATGGTAGCAGACTATACCCAAGCCCTGCCCCAGTACCAACAGGTGGACGCCGCTGATGTGGTTCTGCAACGGTTGCTACTTGGTTTTTTTCCTAGCTTTCGGGACAGTCCGTGGCGATCGCCCTGGCCTAGGGTGGTGCCCATCGGCGATAGCAGTGGGCTACAATCTCCCCTCAGCTTCGGTGGCTTTGGGGCTTTCATCCGCCACCTACCGCGGCTTTGTGTGGGCATCCACGAGGCGCTGTCAGGAGACTTTCTTGGGCGGGATGATGTGCGATCGCTCGTTCCCTATCAACCCAACATCGCAGTGACATGGCTCTTTCAACAGGTAATGAGCCGCCAACCCCAGCGGGTGAACCGGCTGCTAGATCTCGCCTTCACCCAAATGGCTAGCCTAGGTGAGGATGTCTACCGCCCCTTCCTGCAGGATGCGACCCAATGGCAAGGGCTGACCCAAACCATGGTCAAAATGGCGATCGCCGATCCAGGGATGATCCTGGGGATTGCTGCCGATGTGGGCATTCCCAACCTCTTGGACTGGCTAGGGCACTATGGACAGCTCGGACGCTATACCCTCATGGCCCACTACTGCCGCAGCGGTTCCGAGTTCCGCTGGCGACGGCAAGAAGAGGGCTGGCGCTATGGCGCTGGTTTGGAATAGAACCGAGCGCTCCTGTCTATCAGTGAAGTTGCGTGGCGGCAGACAAGCTTGAACTCTCACTGATAACCTCTGAACCATCCGCACCAACGCAGTGTTAGACATCTGGCACAGCAATACACGTCTATTGCAGTCCATATTCCCCCAAAACAAGAACTAAGATTAATCAATTGACCTTAATAGACTTTCCAGGTAATCTAAGATTAGCTTACTAATCTTAGATTTATGCTTGAAATCGCCAAGGAAGATATTATCTCCCGTCTTCAATTTGATAACCCTTGGTGGGAAACAGGTCGCCAAGGAAAGATTATTTATGAGGATACGCCTCGGAGAAAGTATTTTGAGGCTTTTTCTCAAAATATCTTAGATAAAAGTGTACGCCGAGCGCTCGTTTTAATGGGGCCAAGACGGGTTGGCAAAACTGTCATGGTCTATCACAGCATTCGTCTGCTTTTAGATTCTGACATTCGTGCAGAAAATATTCTATATGTATCTCTCGAAACTCCCATTTACACTGGGCTTCCTTTAGAACGTATACTTAGCTATTTTCAAGAACTGTTCACGCACGAGCGGACTTCAGAACTATTCATTTTTTTTGATGAAATTCAGTATTTGCGCGAATGGGAAGCACACCTGAAATCTCTTGTTGATTCATTTCCTAGCTACCGTTTTGTCGCTACTGGTTCTGCCGCAGCTGCACTACGATTAAAGAGTACTGAATCCGGAGCTGGTCGATTCAGTGATTATGTCCTACCACCTTTAACTTTTGCTGAGTATCTGATGTTCATTGGGAGGGAAAATGAATTAATATCATTTGAAGAGCATGGATTTGAGGGTTATGAATATTCACCTCTAGACACAGAGGAATTAAATAGAGAGTTTGTCAATTATCTCAACTTTGGAGGATATCCAGAGGCTGTTTTCTCTGAAACAATTCGCTCAGATCCTAGTCAATATATAAAAAGTGACATTATTGACAAAGTTTTACTGCGAGATCTGCCAAGTCTTTACGGTATTAGTGACATTCAAGAACTCAATAGACTTTTCACTACATTGGCATATAACTCTGGTAACGAGGTGAGTTTAGAGGGACTATCAAAATCATCCGGTGTAGCGAAAAATACTATAAAGCGCTATCTCGAATATCTTGAGGCAGCATTTTTAATTCGTCGTGTTGAGAGAATTGATCAAAATGCAAAGAGGTTTAAAAGAGCAGTATGTTTTAAGGTTTATTTAACTAACCCATCAATGCGAGCAGCATTATTTGGGCAGCTTAAAACTGACTCTGGGGAAATGGGAGCTATGACTGAGACTGCAATTTTTAGTCAATGGCAACACAGTAAAATGATTGAACTTTACTATGCACGCTGGAATTCGGGAGAAATTGATATTGTCCATTTGGATCAACTACGCCAATCACCTTCTTGGGTCGTTGAAGTCAAGTGGAGTGATCGACCTTATAATTCTCACTCTGAACTTGATAACTGCATAGAATTTGTAAAAAAAAATCCAGGTGTACTACAACCTATTGAGATCACTAGTCGAACAATCAGAGACGATAACTTCTTATACAAGGGAATACGCTTTGAGTTTGAGTTAGCTAGTTTATATGCCTACATCCTCGGTGCGAATATATTGCGGAATATAGATACCAAAGTTCAGCGACGATATACTCGCTTACTGCCTACCGAGTAGAGATAAGATGCCTAACTAACTAATACATTGCAATACATAGCAACTGCCCCATTGACTGGCACAATTTTGGCTTCGACTCCGCTCGGCCCGCAGGGATGGTGCTGTCCTAGATAGCCTGCCCACAGCTAGGTGGTGTCCCGCAGGCAATGCAATGCCCATAAAAAAGGCGACCTAGGCCGCCTAAAATAACCATTCAGGTTGAAAATTCATCCGATAAACCATCGATAGCCCAAGGGCTAGATGGATCGCCTAGGAATTGATCGCTGCCCGTTCCGTTAGTGCACTTTTTTTAACCAGCTGAACATGGCGCGCAGATCCTTACCCACCTCTTCGATGGGATGCTGGGACTCTTGGCGGCGCATTGCGGTAAACATCGGCTTGCCCGCTTGGTTTTCCAGCACGAATTCCCGGGCAAACTGGCCCGACTGAATTTCGGCCAGGATCTTCTTCATCTCCTGCCGCACGGCGTCATTGATGAGGCGCGGCCCGCGGGTGTAGTCGCCATACTCAGCGGTATTGGAAATGCTGTAGCGCATGTTGGCTAAACCTCCCTCGACCACCAAGTCCACAATGAGCTTAACTTCGTGCAGGCACTCAAAGTAGGCTAGCTCCGGCTGATACCCAGCCTCCACCAGAGTTTCAAAGCCCGCCTTGATCAGGGCACTGAGTCCGCCGCACAGCACCGCCTGTTCGCCAAACAGATCGGTCTCGGTTTCCTCGCGAAAGGTAGTTTCCAAAATGCCCGCCCGGGTAGCACCAATGCCCTTGGCGTAGGCCATGGCGCGATCGCGCGCTTGACCCGACCCATCCTGGTAGATCGCAAAGAGTGCCGGTACGCCCTGCCCCTGGGTGAATACGCGGCGCACCAAGTGGCCGGGCCCCTTGGGGGCAACCATGATGACATCCACATCTGCGGGAGGCACCACTTGGGAGAAGTGGATGTTAAAACCGTGGGCGAAGGCCAGAACCTTGCCGGCGGTCAAATGGGGAGCAATTTCTTGGGTGTAGACGGACTTCTGGGTTTCGTCCGGCAGCAGAATCATGATCAGGTCGGCTTGGGCGGCTGCCTCAGCTACGGTGGACACGGGTAAGCCATCGGATTCGACCCTCGACCAGGAAGAACTGCCCCGGTACAGACCAACAAGCACATCTAGCCCACTGTCTTTGAGATTGAGGGCATGGGCGTGCCCTTGGGAGCCATAGCCAATGATGGCAATTTTTTTGCCAGAGAGATAGCTCAGGTCGCTATCGGTGTCGTAATACATCCGGGCCATAGTGGTTCCTGCTCTAGTGCTTACTTTGCTGACTGGGCGACTTGGACAACGTGGCGAAAGGCCTGGGGGTCGAGGATCGCCATCTGAGCTAGCATTTTGCGGTTGATCTGAATGTCAGCTTTTTTGAGTTGCCCCGCAAACTGGCTGTAGCTTAAACCCTGCATTCTGACGGCGGCGTTGATCCGGGTAATCCACAGGCGGCGAAAGTCACGCTTGCGCTTGCGGCGGTCCGCATAGGCGTAGCGCAAAGCTTTCATGACTTGCTGGTTGGCGGTGCGAAAGAGCTTGGAATGGGATCCGCGGAACCCCTTGGCAAGCTTGAGGATTTTTTTGCGATGCTTGCGGGCAACATTGCCACGTTTGACTCTGGTCATGGTAGTAGGGCTTTAGGAGTTTGTGGGTAGATCGGGGTCTCAGTCGGGTCTAGCTGTAGGGCATCATGGCGCGAACGTTGGCGGCGTCGCGCTCATCGACAAGAATCATCTGGGAGAGGCGGTTTTTGCGGGCGGCGTTTTTGTGCTCTAGGAGGTGATTTTTGAAGGCATGGCGGCGCTTAATTTTGCCGCTACCCGTCACCTGAAAGCGCTTTGCTGCCGACTTTCGGGTCTTTAGCTTGGGCATGGTGGTTGGCTTTTAAAAATTTTGACTTTTACGATAGTACCACAACACCTCCTTTCTTACTTAGCCCTTCAAAGTGGGAGTTTGCTGGAGTAGGGGGGCTGCCAAAGCATACACTGACGTTGGTGGTGACAAAGCGGTGTTTTTGGGTATGGATATGTACGTTTGGGAATTGGACTTTTATTCGCGTCCCGTTTTGGATGGAGAGGATAAGAAGATCTGGGAGCTTTTGGTTTGCGATCGCGATCGCGCCATGACCTATGCCAAGCTCTGCCCCAGTACGTCCGTCAACTCAGTATGGCTGGCGGCGGAACTGCAACAGGTACTGGCCCTAACGGGGCGATCGCCGCAAAAAGTGCGCTTTTATCGCCCCAGCATGCACAACATCATCACCCGGGGGTGCATCCTAGCGGAAGTGACACCCCAACCGTCGCGGCGGCTCCCCAATCTTTCCCGCTGGCTAGAGGAGCGCATGGCCCTGGTTTATCCCCAAATGGAAGGGTTTCAGGGAGCCGATCCCAACCCCCTACCCCTCACCCTGGGATCGCCAACGCCAACCCCAGTGCCCGATGCCTTGGTGGGCGATCGCTGGCAGGTGGTGTCCTTACCGGTGGCAGATTTTGCCCTGGCCGACCAGTGGTCCATGGACTTTGGCGAGCTGCTGGATTTAAGTTCCCTAGATGCGACTGCCTCCCTGCCAGGAATTGTGTTTGGTTCCAGCCGGGCCCTACCCCTGGCCGCCTGGATGTGGGGCGTTGATCCGGTGAGCGTGCAGTTTGCGGGAGCTAATTTGCTGCTCTATGCCAACGCCGAGGCTTGCTGGCGGGTGCTGACTATTCCTCCAGAGGCGATCGCCCTGGGTCAGTCCTTTGAAGCGGCTAAGGCGGCCGCCCAGGGCTTTCACTTCATGGCCATTCAGGCAGACCCAGAGCGGGAGCATTTTGAAGGTTTTTGGCTGTTGCAGGAACCCCAAGTCAGAAGGGTTTAGGATAGATGCATCCTTTGAGAGTCCCTGAGAGTCCGCCATGGATAGCAATAGTCTGATCAAGCAACTGCTGCTTTTGGGTTTGGGAACCACGTCGGTCATGCTCGAAAAGCTGCGGGATGTGCCCGAGGATCTGCTGCGCGATGGCAAGATGAATTCCGAACAGGCGACAGATTTTGTGAACGACATGGCGGATCGCATCAAAACCGAGCAGGGCAATCTGGAGACCTTTTTGCAGCGCCAGATTCGCAACGTGCTCCAGGATTTGGGGGTTCCCCGGCAAAACGAAATCGATGAACTCCGGGGGCGCATCGATCGCCTTGAGCGTCAGGTGCGGGATCTGGAAAATAAAAAGTGGTAATCCATGGCGGGTCGCCTGTACTTAGTGGGGACGCCCATTGGCAATCTGGAGGACATGACCTTTCGGGCGGTGGCGACCCTGCGGGACGTGGATCTGATCGCCGCCGAGGACACCCGCCATACGGGTAAGTTGCTCCAGCATTTTGGCATCCATACCCCCCAGATCAGCTACCACGAACACAACCGTCGGCAGCGGCTTCCGGAGCTGATCGCTCTGATGGAGCAGGGAAAGAATATTGCCCTAGTGACCGATGCGGGGATGCCAGCAATTTCCGATCCCGGCCAGGACTTGGTGTGCGCCTGCCTCCAAGCTGCCCTGACAGTGGTGCCCATTCCGGGGGTGACGGCGGGGATCACGGCGTTGGTGGCTTCGGGGATGGCAACGGAACGGTTTGTGTTTGAGGGCTTTCTGCCTGGGGAACAGGCTAAGGGACGCGCGCGCCTTGAGCAACTCCGCGATGAGCCGCGAACCCTGATTTTTTATGAAGCACCCCATCGTCTCCTGAGCACCCTTGATCGCTTTCAGGAAGTTTTTGCGCCCGATCGCCCTATTACCGTGGCCCGGGAACTAACCAAGCGCTTTGAAGAATTTTGGCGCGGCACCCTCGGAGAGGCGATCGCCCATTTTTCCCAGCACCCTCCCAAGGGCGAACTAACCTTGGTGCTGGCGGGCGCGGTTCCCGATGTCAAAAAACAATGGAGCGACGCCCATTTACGTACCGCCCTCCAAGAACTCATGCTCCAGCAGGGGTTGAGTCGCTCCCAGGCCAGTCGAACCCTAGCCGACCTAACGCAGCTACCCCATCGCCGTTTGTACCAGCTATCCCTAGATCTGCCGATAGATGAGATCGGATAGCACCGGAATCTCGGCGTATTTCCCCTGGGCAATGCCATAGAGGCAGTAGATGCTAGCGGCAAAGGCCCCTAAAAAAATGACGGTAAAAATAATTTCCAGCAGGGACGACCAAAAGGGAAACAGGGAACCCAACAACTGGGTGAAGAGGCTGAGCAAGGCTCCCATAAGGGCGATCGCCAAATCGATCAGCAGCGCCTGAAAGACATGGAACCGCAAAAAATGGCGCAGTTTGGAGTTGCGCACCACACCCAGAAAAATTGCAAACCAAACCACAAATTGCAGGGAAATCGGCGGGATCACAGGACTTGCTAAACCCGTGGCCAATTGGATGAAGGGGAGAAGGACCGGCACCAAAAAATCAAACTGCACCGCAAGCGCAGCACCAAAAACCGATCCCGCCGCCATGGGCAACAAATAGCTGGCCCCCGCGCCTAGCCGATCCCAAATGGTATTTGTGCCCCGCCATCTCATGGGTTGTCTCCTAGCGATCACACTGGGCCATAGCAGCTTGGGAAATGGACGGTATCTCGGCAAAGCGCCCAAGGGCGCACTCGTAGAGGGCCAATCCGCACACTGCAAACACACCCATAAATAACGTATTCGATAGGGTCTGCAACAGCAGGGGCGACCCCGTGGCGGTCGCGACCACCTCGGTAACAATCTGGCCAATAAACAGCCCCAATTGGATCAAGATTGCCTGCATAACGTTAAAACGCACAAAAAGCGATACTCCTGTGCCCCGAATCACAAGGAGATACAGCAGGGCAAAAATGATGAATTCACCGGAAATCCCCAGGAAGGGAACGATGGGAAAGCTCAAGATGTTGCGGTACATCCAAAAAAACGGCAGAAAGGGCACCGCAAGGAGGGGAACTTGGGCAAAAAAAGATGCTCCATGAACCACTGAAGCGGCCATGGGCAGCAAGAAAGGCAAGCAGCTTAGGGCGTGATCGCTTGGGGAAATGGGGCCGCGATTCATGGGCAATCTCACAGAATAGGCAATACTAGTGGGCCATCATAGCGCATCACCAGCATTCACACCTTGCCCTCCACCCGGGGCGTACTGACCGCTAGGGCATAGTGCAGCTTATTGAGGGCATTCATGTAGGCCCGCGCCGAGGCCACGATGATGTCCGTGCTCGCGGCCTGCCCCGAAAACACCCCCGCCGAATGGTGCCGCAGGCGGATGGTGACTTCCCCGAGGGCGTCAATTCCCGCGGTTACCGACTGCACCGAAAACTCAATCAGTTGGTTGGGTACCTCGACAATCCGATTGATGGCCTTGTACACCGCATCGACGGGGCCCGTACCCACCGCGGCATCGGTGCGCTCGCTGCCATCGGGTAGCAAAATGGTGACCGTGGCCGTGGGTAAAGCGCGATCGCCACACCCAACTTGAACTTGCTCCAACCGAAAGGCGGCGGGCACCTGGCGGATTTCGTCGTTGACGATGACTTCGAGATCCCAGTCGCTGATATCGCGCTTTTTATCGGCCAGTTCCTTAAACCGGACAAAGGCCGCGTTCAGCTCCTGATCGCTGAGGGTAAAGCCCAATTCGCGCAGGCGCGTCCCAAAGGCATTGCGACCGGAGAGCTTGCCCAAAACGATCTGATTGTCCGCCAAGCCAATCAACTGAGCATCCATGATTTCATAGGTGAGCCGATTTTTGAGCACGCCATCCTGGTGGATCCCCGACTCATGGGCAAAGGCATTAGCGCCCACGATCGCCTTATTGGGCTGCACCAACATGCCGGTGAGGTTGGACACCAGGCGGGAGGTTTTGTAGATCTGCTTAGTATCAATCCGGCAGAGCGGCTCGGTGCTTTCCGCCGGTCGCCCCAGAAAGGGATTGAAGTAGGAGCGGCGCACGTGGAGTGCCATCACCAATTCCTCAAGGGCCGCATTGCCCGCCCGCTCGCCAATGCCGTTGATCGTGCATTCCAATTGCCGAGCCCCGTTCTTAACGGCTTCTAGGAAATTAGCCACCGCCAAGCCCAAGTCGTTGTGCCCATGCACCGAAATTACCGCTTGGTCGATGTTGGGAACATGCTCCCGAATACCGCGAATCAAGGCGCCAAACTCGCTTGGGGTGAGGTAGCCCACCGTATCGGGAATGTTGATCGTGGTGGCCCCAGCGGCGATCGCCCGCTCCAGCACTTGGTAAAGAAACTCGGGATCCGAGCGCCCCGCATCTTCGGGGGAAAACTCCACATCCGCCACCCGCGCCCTAGCATAGGCCACCATCTCTGGCACCAAAGACAGCACCTCGGCCCGGCTTTTGCGCAGCTTGTGCTCAAGGTGAATATCGGACGTGGCCAAAAACGTATGGATACGGGGCTTGGCGGCGGGTTTAAGGGCCTCAGCGGCGGCATCAATGTCTGCGGGGGTGGCCCGGGCTAGGCCACAAATGATGGGCCCTTCTTCAGTACCGACTTGGCGGGCGATTTCCTGCACGGCGGCAAAGTCCCCCTTACTGGCGTAGGGAAACCCCGCTTCAATGATGTCTACACCCAAGCGGGCAAGTTGGTGGGCAATCTGCAGCTTTTGATCGGCATTGAGGGTGGCTCCGGGCGACTGTTCGCCATCGCGGAGAGTGGTGTCAAAGATCAAAATGCGATCGGGTGCCATATCCAATTCCTAGGGGTACTGCAATCGGGGGACAGAACGAAAAAAATTTCACAGCTAAACTTCAATATATCACAGATCCTAGGATCAAAGCGTAGTCGTTATGAATTTGCTTTCCTGGCGCAATCTTGCTAGGCCCGGTCTTAATTGATTCCGTAGGCAGGAGAGGGATCGCTGCGGGGCGGCTAAGATGATTCCAAAGCTCAGGAGGGGTTATGGACGTCGCTGTGTTTAACACCAAATCCTACGATCGCACCTACTTGACGGCAGCGAATCTGCACCAGGCCGGCGGGGAAAGCCCCCATCGCTTGCACTTTCTTGAGCCCCGTCTGACCACTGAGACGGTCGCCCTCGCCCAGGATTTTCCGGCGGTGTGCGTATTCATCAACGACCAATTGGATCGCCCTACCCTAGAGCACCTGGCCCACCATGGCACCCAATTGGTGGCGACGCGATCGGCGGGATTCAACCACATTGACCTCGACGCCGCGGCGGCAGTTGGCATTGCGGTGGCCCGGGTGCCCGCCTATTCCCCCTATGCGGTGGCGGAGCATGCCATGGCCCTGATTTTGACCCTCAACCGCAAGACCCATCGGGCCAACAATCGGGTACGGGAAGGCAACTTTGCCCTAGAGGGACTCATGGGGTTTGACCTCTTTGGCTGCACCGTAGGCATCATCGGTACGGGTAAGATCGGTGGGATTTTGGCGCGCATTTTGCATGGTTTTGGCTGCCATTTATTGGGCTACGACCTGTACCAAAACCCGGCTTGCCTCGAGCTGGGGATGGACTACGTTCCCCTACCAGAACTCCTCGGGCGATCGCACATTATTTCCCTCCACTGCCCCCTAACGCCCGATTCCTACCACCTGATAGATGGGGCGGCGATCGCCCAGATGCGCCCCGATGTCATGCTGATCAACACCAGCCGGGGTGGCTTGGTGGATACCCTTGCCGTGATCGACGGGCTGAAGTCCGGGCAGATTGGCTACTTAGGCTTGGATGTTTACGAGCAGGAGGCGGATCTATTTTTTGAGAACCTGTCCGATCAGGTGATTCAAGACGATACCTTTCAGCGGTTGCTGACGTTCCCCAATGTCCTCATCACGGGGCACCAGGCCTTTTTTACGCGCAATGCCCTCGCCAAAATTGCGGAGGTGACGATCGCCAATATCAGTCAGTTTGCCAAGGGGCAGCCCCTCAGCAACGAAGTGACCAGTTCCCAAATGGTGATCAAATCCTAGTCACGCGGGCGTTTTTTGCGCTCCCCGAACTTCAAAGCGCTCCCAGGGCTTGGGCTCTAGGATTTCTAAGGTCAGCTGGTGCTGGCGCAACAGGGTGCCAAGGGTGCTGCCGTCTCCCTCCATGCGCAGGAGTTGGAGGAGGAATCCTTCATAGCGCAGTTCGCCCCCGGCGGCGGTAGGGGCGATCGCCCGGGGACGCAGCCACTGAACCGTTTGTAGGGCCGCCTGGGAACCCTGAATGACGGGCCCCAGCAGGGGAATCCTGAGATCTACCGTTGGCACCAGAAGCAGATCCACCGGATCGCTATGCTTGAGGTTGGGATCGGGGTAGCCGTGGGGTTCGTAGTAGAAACTTTCGCCTGCGGCGCGATCGCGCACGATGTAGCCGTTTTCCCGGGTGGTCGGACCCGTCGGTGCCCCAACGTAGGCCTCAACTACCACATCGCCCCACAGGTGGCGATCGCCATGGGCCAGGGCCGTAACGTTGTGAAATCCCAATTTGGTGGCAACCCGTGCCGCGCCCGCCGAGGCTACCACGGGGATGCGGGGGTCGAGGGCCTTGAGGGTGGGGGGGTGGGCGTGATCTTCCAAGCCTTGGGACAGCAGAATCAGGTCGATGTTTTCGGGAAGGGG
>DBAX01000112.1 GCA_002291895.1 Cyanobacteria bacterium UBA999 | reverse complement strand
CAAATTCAAACCTGTGCTGCCGGGGCTTCTAAATGTCACGGGGTCTTGGAAGGTGGCAGTGCCCAAGGTAATCAAACCGGTGCCGTCGCTGCGCCCAAAGGTGATAGAGGCAAAGCCGTTTTGAATCGCGGCGATCTCTGTGCGATCAAGGTTGAAATCTCCCGGTGCGCCATCACCCAAACCAATGCTTGTATTGGGATTAACTGGCTGCAAAACTAAGTTTCCTGTTCCCGCGATCGCCCCGCCGGAATTGATAGCAATTTGCTCTGCTGTAATCGTGCGATCGCCCGTTACCGTGACAGGTGCAGCAACTGTTAGCTGCCCATTTGCGGTCAGGTTGGCATTGAGATTCGTATCGCTGACCAAATCGACGAACCCCGCCCGAATCGGACTGTTTACCACAGTTTGATTACCTTGGAGAGTAAGCCCGGCGAGTGGTGTGGTGTTGCCTACAGGCGCATTGAATGTGGTCTGTCCGCTAAAAGACTGGGTCGCGAGATTAAAAGCACCATTAACGGGTTGGTTAAAGACAATATTGCCCGAGGCAATGGTAATACTGGAGTTCGCCGTCAGATTCACAGGTACATCGAAGGTGAAGGCCACATTATCGACACCGGATAGGTCGCCAGCCAAATTCAAACCTGTGCTGCCGGGGCTTCTGAATGTCACGGGATCTTGGAAGGTGGCAGTGCCTAAGGTAATTAAACCGGTGCCATCGCTGCGCCCAAAGGTGATGGAAGCGAAGCCGTTTTGCAGGGCGTCTATCTCAGTTTCATCAAGGTTGAAATCCCCCGGTGCACCATTGCCTAAACCAATACTGGCACTAGGGCTAATCGGTTGCAGGGTGAGGTTATCGCTGCCGATAAGTTGACCGCTGCTGGAAATGATGATTTCGTTGGCAGCGATCGTGCGATCGCCCGTCAGGGTCACTGGCTGATCAACAGTTAGCAGTCCACTGGCGGTAAGGTTGCTGTTTAGGTTCGTTGCACCGAAGATATTGATAAATCCTGCTGCGACGGAACTGTTGATCACCGTTTGATTGCCCGCAATGGTCAGCCCGGCGAGTGGTGTGGTATTGCCTACAGGCGCATTGAATGTAGTTTGCCCGCTTGTGGATTGGGTCGTGAGGTTAAAAGCACCATTGACGGGTTGGTTGAACGTAATTGCCCCAGTGTCGGTAAATACGGCTGAATCCGTGGTTAGGTTTACGGGCACATCGAAGGTGAAGGCCACGTTGTCTGCTCCTGAGAGGATGCCTGCCAAATTCAAACCTGTGCTACCGGGGCTCCTGAACACTACGGGATCTTGGAAGGTGGCAGTGCCCAAGGTAATTAAACCGGTGCCATCGCTGCGCCCAAAAGTGATAGAAGCAAACCCATTTTGAATGGCGGCAATTTCTTGGGCGGTGAGGTTAAAATCCCCCGTTGCTCCATCGCCCAAACCAATACTGGCACTGGGGCTAAACGGTTGCAGGGTGAGGTTGCCGCTGCCGATAAGTTGACCGCTGCTAGAAATAGAGGCCGCATCGGTGGTAATCGCGCGATCGCCCGTCAGGGTTACTGCCGCTTCCACATCCAAAAAGATCTTTGCCGTGAGATCGGCTGCCAAATTCAAGGGGTTTTCGATCCGCACGACATCTGCCACCACCGGAGCCGTAACCGTCGCATTAGATTCAAAAACCACCGTGCCGATGGGACTGGCTACCGTCCCGATCGCCCCATTGAGTGTCAAGCCACCAAAATTTTCAAAGGTGACCGAAGAACTGGCATTGCCAGTAATAGGTGTGGCGATCGTCACTGGAATTCCTGGAGTTACGGGCGCTAAGGTAAGGTTATCACCGGCATTTATCGCTGCACTGGTGATGTTGAAACTATCGAACCTAACCGCCCCATTGAGATTCACAGGGTTGGTGCCGGTATTGATGGTTAGCGTTCCCGGGGTCGTCACACCATCCACCACGGTGCCACCATTGACTCCCGTGAGCGTGACATTCAACGCGCTGGCAGCTTCATTAAGTGTGAAACTATTGGCCGCAACTGTTAGATTGCCAGTTGCAGTTAATTGGGCAGCAGTTAAATCGCCTGCACTGACGTTAATAGTAAGGTTTTGATTTGTGATCGCATCTTGCAGCGTAGCCCCATTCGCCGCCTCAATGAACAGGTTACTAGCTGTTATTGTTCCATTGGCTTGAACGGTGCCTGTAGGACTAACAATCTCTAGGTTCCCCGTAGGGATAGTGATTGCGTTTACGGTAACACCTGCCCCCCCAAACAACGTGATGGTGTTATCGCTTACAGAATTAATAAAGAAGGATCCGGTGTTGATGGTGTTGCCCGTGGCGAAGGTCAACGAAAAACTATCGCCAGGAATTGGAGCCGTAAGCGGCAGAGTAATGATGTCATTAACCAGCGCAATGGGATTATTGATGGTTTGGCTGCCAACTACAATGCTGCCGTAGTTATTGGTTTCACCGAGGTTTATCAGGAAATTATTAGAGATAAAGGTGTCAGTGCCGCCGATCGCCAAAGGATTGAGATTATCCCGCGCTGGTTCAATCCGCAATGTGCCTGAGCCAGTACTAAAAAACTGCGAACCTGGCGCTGCAAGTGATAGCAGAGGCACGCTGGTGCGATCGCTCCGAAGCAGCACATCGCCATTGGTTGCGGTCAGAATAAATGGAAGAAGGTTGGAACTAGTGAGCAGCAGCCCAGGTGCTGTGGCACTGCCAGTATCCGCCGTGAGGGATAAAAGTCCTCCCGATGTGCTGATCTCAACCGGAAAACCACCGGAAAATAGACGCACCCCAACATTATTTTCGCTGGTGCCCCTAACGGTAACCGTACCAGTGCCTGCGGTTGTGACCTCACTAGAAGCAACTTCAACGCCGACGGCACCCTGATTCCCAATGCCCGTAAGGACAATACTCCCGCTCCCCGTCGTTGCGATCGCGGTACTATTAGATATATTTAGTCCTATACTGCTGCCAACACCGCTAGATGTACCCGTAACGGTAATGGTGCCGTTATTAGCAAGCACATCCCCCGCATCAACAGAAACACCGTTATTGAGCACACCTGTGCTATTGTTTACGCCATTCAAGGTGATATTGCCTGCCCCGCTGACGTTGATGATGCTGTTAGAGGTTATGGCAATGCCATTGTTGTTATCAATGCCGCTAGTTACTGTTCCATCAAGAACAACGTTGCCATCGCTGCCGCGAACCTGACTAGATAAACCAATCAAAATTCCCGTGCCGGCGTTTGCACTATCCACCCTGCCGGTTAATTGAATAGTACCGCTGCCCGTACTCTCAATCGTGGCATTGACCAGTTCAAGCCCCACCGCAGAGCTAGCCGGAGCAAATGCATCACCAATTCCCTCAATCGTAATCGTTCCGGCACCTTGGGTGCGAATTTGCTGGGAACCAATGCCATCGATGCGCACGCCTTGGTTATTTTCTAAAGAGCCACCGCGCCCGCGAATAGAAATGTTACCTCCCCTGGCATCAATAGTGACATTTCCAAAGATGTCTACCCCCGGGACAGTAACTCCTAATTCACCATCAAAAAATCCCACGGCAGGGTTGAGAAGTGGGTTTAAGCCACCGCCAACTGTAATAGTGCCGCCATTGGAAGTGATGGCAACTGGGTCGCTAAGACCGCCGCCGAACCTTACAGCGCCCGAGCCGTTGCCATCTGCATCGCTATTAAGCACAATGGGAATCGGGTTACCCAGAGAACTAAATTGTGAGCCGCTTCGCACGTTAACATTGAATCCCGATCGCAACGTAATGCCCGTATTGCTTTGTACCAGCGCCTGATCGGCGATCACTATGCCATCGCTGCCAGGGGTCTGAAATTCTAAGGCTCCAGGAAAAGAAACCGTATCGACAATAAATAACGTTCTATTTCCAATCTCGTTGCCAAAGGTGTATTTGCTAAAGCCCGTCCCTAGAGCACTCAAATCACTATTGGTAAAATCCAACTCCCCTGTGTCATTGCCATCAAAAACCGAAATTTGCCCGATAGTCGCAATTTGGTTGGGGTTGGTGGGCTTGACAATAATTTCCCCCGTTCCCTGAATGAATCCTGGAACACCAAAAAGGTCGATTTCATTCCCCGACAGAATCACCGTGCCATTACCAGCATTGATCGGCGTTAAGGATGAGGTAATGTCTAGGCTTTCGTTAGCTGAAAATGTAACCGCCCCGCCACCGGTAAAGATGGGCGCTAAGGTAAGGCTCACATCTCCATCCGAGACAAAGCTAACCTGCCCCCCCGTACCACTCGGATTGCGCGTATCAATCGTGCCACCAGTAACGTTGATTTGTGATGATGGAGAGGTCGCCCGAAAGCTAACCAAGCCACCGGCAGTGACCGCGGTAAGCCCACTAGTTTGCACCAAATCTGCCGCCGTCAGCCGCACATCTACGGGTGCTGTGCTAGCGGATATGGTGGCTGTAGTTAACCTAATCGAGCCATTTTGGGCGTTAATGTTCACAAATGCCGGGGTATCTACTGCTCCGGCGATGGTCGTGCCCGTGATGTCAACATTGTTGACAGCAAATAGATCCAAGCTCAGGGAGCCGCTGGTACTGGTGAATGTGCTGCCTGTAAAACTAATGTTGTTGTCAGCGCGTAGGGTTAGAGTGGCGGCACCGCCACTGGTTTTATTGACCGTAGCATTAAAAAAGGTGATGTTTCCCGGGGCTGAGGCTGCCGAGGTCGTGACAATTTCCACGTTAGCCCCTTGGTTGAGGGCCGCCACGATCTGGGGTGCGCCAATTTGACTAAAGACCGTAGCATCATCGGGATCGAAAACAAAAGGTGGCGTGCTAGGAAAGTTAGGATTATTGTCAAAGTTGGTAACCGTAATATCAGTGGGATCCAGGAGCCAAGTGCCCGGCAGTCCGTTGGTGGCCCCAGCATTCACCTGACCACCTAAGGCATTGAGGAAAATCTTGCCGGAAGTTTCCACAAAGCCACCATTGCCAGACACACTGCCCCCTCGGGCGGAGATCTGTCCCCCAAAGGTGGTGGCAACATCGGCCCACACAATCACCCGTCCGCCCTGCCCCACGGTGCCGGCATCAGCACGAATCACGGAGTTGGGTGAGATGTAGGTCATCTGGGCATTGGGAACGCTTCCCTGTCCGAGGTAGTCGCCGCCTATCAGGACGGTACCGCCATCCCCGCCGCCACGAACATCTAGGGTGGCAGCCGTAGTACCCACATTCCGTCCCAAAAGTCCGATGGTGCCGCCCTGGTTCTGCCCCAGGGTATTAAGGGTGCCGCTGGCAATAACGGTCTGGTTCTGCACTGGGATGGTGCCGGGAACGGGAGGGGTCTTGCTGTCGATCAGGGACAGGGTGCCATCGGGCAAAACCACAACTTTATCGGCTTGGGGAACGCTGCCCGTCAAGATCGCGGCCAGTTGGGGAAGGGCAACAGCAGTGCCGTTCCAGTCCTTGGGTAGCTGGCTAGCAGCAACGCTGAATCCCAAAACCGCATTGGGCGATCGCAACTCCACAACCGAGTCGCCCGGTACTGCCCCCAAGAGAATGTTGCCGCCAGGGGCCGTCAGGGTGCCGGTGCTCACCACAGTGCCGCCAACCAAGGCGATCGCGTTTCCATCACCTACGGCTAAATTCCCCTGGTTGAGAATAGCTCCGGGCTGGGCCACGCTAAAGATCAGTTGGCTCGGATCGCCTGCGGGGAAATTCAGTTGGGTCGCTTGGGCCGCAAAAACTTGGTCGGCAAAGCCAATTCCCGTGGCAGTTGTAGCTGTAAAGGAGCCACCGATATCAAGGCGGGCGTTGGTGCCAAAGACGATCCCGTTGGGATTCATCAGAAACACATTGGCGTTGGGAAAGGCAGTACGGCTTTCGATGGTGCCGAGGATGGTGCTGGGGGTGTCGCCGGTTACCCGATTGAGAATGTTATTGATGCGGTTGCCATCCACCGTGGAGGTGCCAGTGGTGAACCGGATGCCCTCGGCGGGTACGTTGAATCGGTCAAAGCTGTGGTAAAGGTTACCGCCATTGACGGTGCCCGTCCCCGTGGGCGTGATCGTATTGCCCTGCACTTCGGTGGCGGTGGTGCGATCGGGCGTAACTTGGGCAAGGGCCGGGGTAACGGAAAACGTCAAACCAACGAGCAAAAAGGTGTGGGGCGTGATTCGTCTCATGGTGGCAAGCCGTTGCAAATGAGGAAACCATAGCGCAGTTCGCGGGCGGGAAAGGCAAATATTTCACAAATGTTTCGCAATTGCCCGCCCAGACTCAGCCCATAAAAAAACGAAGGGTTAGGCCCTCCGTTTTTTTGCGGTTGTTTTCACGCTAGGGCGCTCCCCCCCCGGGGCACCCGAAAACGCTAGCCCAAGCCAAGCTGGTTCTGTTCTTTATGCAGCATTTCCAGAAGACGGGTGTCGTTGTTGGCGCGGGCCACTTCCATCCGCCGCTTGATCGACGCCGCCAAATTGTTGCGGTGGGTCACAACTGCTTCGGCTTTTTTATCGTAGAGGGACATATTGAGGTACCTTTTTGCTATCAATAGCTTTATTTTAAGCCAATCATCTGCAAACTGTAGCTAAATACACATAAATATTTACGGATTATGCATTTATGCCCATAGCTGGAGATTTTTACCTGTCTCCCCGTTTTTTGGAGCGGGTGGCACTTCATTTAGCCAAAAATTTTTTGCGGCTGCCCAACCTGCGACCGGCACTCATTTTGGGAATCCACGGCCCTAAGGGTGAGGGAAAATCCTTTCAGTGTGAGTTGGTATTTCGGCGGATGGGAATTGAGCCAGTGTATGTCTCGGCGGGGGAGTTGGAAAGTCCCGATGCTGGGGATCCCGCGCGATTACTGCGGCTGCGCTACCGGGAGGCGGCGGAGCTGATTCGGGTGCGGGGTAAGATGTGCGCTTTGGTGATCCACGATCTGGATGCGGGGGCCGGGCGGATGGACGGCGGCACCCAATATACGGTGAATACGCAGTTGGTCAATGCCACGCTGATGAATATTGCTGATAATCCCACCAACGTGCAATTGCCGGGAAGCTATGACCTCAACCCCATTCGCCGGGTGCCAATTATTGCGACGGGCAACGATTTTTCTACCCTCTACGCGCCGCTGGTTCGGGATGGGCGAATGGATAAGTTCTATTGGCTGCCCGATCGCGAGGATCGCCTGGGTATTGTGGCGCAGTTGCTGGCACCGGAGGGGGTGTCGCGCCATGAAGTGACCCATCTGGTCGATCGCTTTCCGGGGCAGTCTATTGATTTTTTTGCGGCCCTGCGAGTGCGTCTCTACGATCGGCAAATCCTTGGCTTTATCCAGCAGGTGGGGTACGAAGGGCTGTCCTTGCGGCTGGCCAACAGTACGGAGTCGGTGCCCGAGTTTCGCCTCCCCCGACCGAGTTTGGCTTTGCTGGAGGATCTGGGCCAGCAGTTGGCGGCGGAGTCCGAGATTGTTGCCCGGCGTGGCTTGGTAGATGATTACCTAGGGAAAAAACCATGATTGCTCCGGTGGCCAGACTTTTAGCCGGCACCTTTGGCAACCACCCCCAGGCGATCGCCGAGCCGGCCTGGTACGTGCACCTGCGGCTGTGGCAGCGGCCGGTTCCCCACCTTAGTGCCCTAGGGGGCTACTGGATCTTTGCCGAGCAGGCCAATGCCCTGTTTTTAGATCGCCCCTATCGCCAGCGGTTGCTTCAACTCTTGCAGGAGGGTGATCGCGCCCTAGTGCAGGTCCATGCCCTGAGGGATCCGGGGCGGTGGGTGGGGGCGGGGGTGGCACCTTCCCAACTGGCCCAACTGCAACCTGGGGATCTCGAACTGCTCGTGGGCTGTCGGCTGGGCCTGCGTCAGGAAGGGGCAACGGGGCGCTATGTTGCCGAAATGTTGCCCGAATCGCGGTGCTGCTTCCAGTACCAAGGCGAGGAACGGCAGGTGGTGCTGGGCTTTGCCGTCGATGCTAACGGCCTCATGACCTACGATCGCGGTGTCGATCCGGGAACGGGGGCCAGCCTTTGGGGGGCGATCGCCGGCCCCTACCGCTTTCAGAAAATTCAAGATTTTGCCGCCGAATGGGAACCCTGACTAGGCTATGCTAAATTCCAGATCCGCCCTCCCCCAGCGTTCATGAGCTCCAATCTGTTGGCCCTCTCCCTTTGCCCCGAAGAAGCAGTGTGCTATCTTAGCCGGGTCTACCGAACGCTTATCCTCACCGATCCCCCTGCCACCCTGCGCACCTATCGTGGTCGCCTGCTGATCCACACCCTGGGTTTCCCCGACGAACCGGAAGTCGCTGCCCTCTGTCGGCAGATCATGGATGAATTTGGCTTTGATGAGGACTTGTTTCCCGCCTTCGCCATCCAAGGCTCCGCCTGGGTCACCGATGTGTTTCCCTATACCCCCCAGCGCTTTGCCGAAGACGAGCAGGAGCATGGCTACCGGGAGCCCCTTGGAGATTATGCCGCCAAAGCGGGCGTAAAAGTCAGCGAAACCTGGGGGATGCGTTTTGCCGAAACCTGCTTCTTGGCGGAACCTATCTACGACGTTATTCCCCCCGAAGCGGTTGCCAATGGCTCCTTTTGGCTGCCCCAAACCCCCAGTCAACTCCTAGCCTTTCAGTTGGCGATCGCCGCCCGCGATGAGGATGCCTGACCGGTAGGAACGGGTTCCCGAAATTCCCTAGTACCACAGCCCCAGCAGGGTGAGGTTGGTTTCAGCATAATCGTAAAGCTGCCGCGAACTCAGGCGATCGCGCAGGGCATCTAGGGTGCTATTGCTGCGCGCCAGCACTTTGGTCAGGCGATCCTTGATCGGTTTTAGGGTCAGGCGAATTTGGGTCGCCCGGATACCATCGGGTGCCGTATCTTCCACCAAAAGGTGGGATGCCAGCAACTGGAACGGCTGCTCGGAGTTGGTCACTAGGGTTTCCACTTCACGGCAGACCTCCTCGACAAATTTTTGATTGACATACTTCATCACCACGGGCTCAAGCTGGAATAGGGCCTCCCCCACCTCCGTTGTTTTTTCCAGCAGCGATCGCCAGCGTAATGACTCCAGGGCCGCAATCAACTCCGAGCCGGAGGCGTCCATCTGCTCCCGCAGCGCATTGAGCGAAACCGGGCGTCGTTGCAGGGCCAACCAGTAGAGCACCGCCTTTTCCGGATCGGTTAGGCGTTCAAACTGCTGATACAGGAGCGTCCGCAGCACATCCCCTAGGGCCAGGGCCGTCTGCTGCAAAAACGCGCTGATGTTTCCGTTAAATACCTCTTGAATCGTGGTTGCCACAATCCGCAGTGCCGCCGGATTGCCCCGGTACTGCTCAATGAGCACCTGAATGCTGTTGGTATTTGGATTCAACCCCCGATCTGCCAACAGGGCCACCGCTCCCGCCCGCTGTAGCCCCCTTAGCTTGTAGGAGCGCACTGGCGCATGGTCCCCTTGGTGGTGGGTAACCTCCTTAGGCTGCTCCCGACTCAGAACCAGCAGGCAACTCTGGTGCCGCTCCCGTGCCACCCGCTCCAAAAAATCTCCGTAGCCCTCACAGCCAGGACGATAGGTGCCCACCAACTCCCCATCCTGCAGCAGCGTTTCGTAATCGTCGAGCACAACCAAGCACCGCCGCTGCCGCATCACCTCCAGCAGATCGGTTCCTGGCTCCCGCCCTAGGGTGGTGGCCAAGTCTGGAACAATTTGGCCCAAGGGGGGCGCTTGGCGCACGGAACGCCACACGGTGATCGCAAAATGGGAACCCGATTGTTCTACCAATTTCACGGCCAAAGCCGTCTTACCAATGCCACCCATTCCCCAGACCGCCACCAGCCGGCACCGATCGGCCGTCAGCCACTTGCCCAGCGTTTCCAAGTCCGACTCCCGCCCCCAAAACAGCGCCACCTCAGGAGCCTCCCCCCAGTCAATCGCTGCGGAACTCGGGTGCACCCGTGCAACACCCTCGGCGATCGCCTGATATCCTCGCTCGGCTAACCAATCCGCCACTTTTTCCCAGCGCAAAGTGTTCGGTGGGCGCTCTGCCAAGGCCTCTAATAGTCGGTAGAGCCCTTTATTCAACTCCACCCGCAGGCTTCCCGACGACCACGAGCACTGAAAGGCAATCTGCCCCGGTCGATAGCGGCAGAGCAATCCCCGCAGGCATGCTTTCTCGAAGGGCTTAAGCGGCTTGCCCGCCACCTGTTCTAAGTCCCCATAGAGCCGTGCCAAATCCCACTGCGCTGCAGCGTCAGGGAACAATCGCTCAAAGGGATCCACATCGGTGAGCATAACGATACGTAGTGCCTGGGATTGGCCCTAAAGACTGCAATTTGATTGTACGGGATGAACCTACCAACGGCAGCCACCAAAACCCCAGCGACCTACAGCACCGGGGTCGGAGTGAACTGCAAGATGGAGACTTAAACCGACGTTGGCACAGATACCGATGCTAAAGCTGTGCGCCGCTGCCGCAGGCGATGCCCCACCCAAACCGTAGCCAGAATTATCATCCCCGCCGTGGACTGCATGTTGAAGGGAACGCGCAGGGTAACGCGCCCAAGGGTTCCACCGATGGTGGTGGTTTCTGTGACCCGCAATCTCCAAGTTCCTGTCCCTGTGAAACCAAGGGCAACTGCCAAGTCATCAAAACTTGCTAGGTTGGCACTACCGCCTGTTGTCCCTTGGGCGCGAAAGGTTCCAGTGTAGGGAGCGGTACCGCCAACGATTGTCATCATCCCGGAGTCACTGAAAAGCGTGTCTGTAAGTTGCGTCCCTGTGAGTGTACTCTCGGCAATAAGTTGCACTGTGAAATCTTCTTGCTGACCGCCAACGGGAACTGGCCCAGTGAGGAGAACAATGAGATTGTTGAGGTTAGGCACAGCAAGGCTTTCGATGGTCAGCTCAATGCGTTCGAGGGGTGCGCCACTGACATCGAAGGTAAACTCATTCTCCGTACCTGATGTATTGAGCGCACCGCCGTTGTTGGTAAATACGAATGCCGATGCCGGAGATGCCATGGTGGTAACAGCCGCTCCCGCCAAAATGCCAGCAAAAGCCAGACTAAGCCCAAAATTTGCGTTTTTCATGATGCTACGCCCCAACCGCTACATAGGTTCAGCCTATCACAATTTGTGACGTTAACTGATTATTTACGATCGCCCGTTGCGAAGTTAAAACCTGCACATCCATCATGCCCTAGGTGCCAAGCTAGGACTGCTTCCTGTGGGCAGTTCACCCCAGCGGGTATGGGACAAGTGCGATCGCCCGTTGCGAAGTTAAAACCTGCACATCCATCACATTGTAGGTGCAAAGCTATGACTGCTTGTTTGAATAGGTTCCCGACACGGGGAGGGCGACACTTCCTTAGGTGGCAGGGGTGCCGAGGTTTTGGATGGCGAAGCCCCTGCTAGAGCCAAAGCTCTGAACTCGGAAGTTCAAGCTTTGGGCTCCGAATAGCTTTGCTAATGCCCTGCTGCAAAGGGGAGAGGGCGATCTGATCTTCAATGGTTACGATTTGAGTCGTCATAGAAGGGTAAAAATCGGGGTAAATTTACTGCCCAAACAACCCTAAACAGCCCAATACTATGCCAGTTATTGACAAAAAAATAGCTCTGAGGATTCGCTTAGAATCCCTGAAGCTTCTTAATCTTGCTAGATTTTGCTAGCTCTTCAGCTAATTGTCTATCTAATCGGAACGTTGGGATTTGAACCCAAGACCCCCACTACCCCAAAGTGGTGCGCTACCAAGCTGCGCTACGTCCCGTGCTTTTACAAGCTTAACTAGGGTATCACAAGGGGAAAAAATTGTGTACTTAGGGGGCCTGAGATTCTTGTAAAGTGGAGATACACCGTTGGAGGTCGTTATGGTTGCAAAGGTCTGCGCAGTGCTAGCCCTCAGCACAGCCATGGTTTGTTCTGCTCCTGTTTGGGCGAATTGCGTCCCCCTGTCTGTAGTGGGCGGTAACGGAACGCAAGTTACCAAAAAGCTTTCTCCTGGGGGAACGCTTCTCACCAGCGACAACTGGAACACGGACTTCGTGGTGCCGACGGATCGGGTGTTCAGCCGCTTTGTGGTGACGGTCACACCCCGCAATGAAGGTAGCTATACGTTGAATTTTTATCTCAAATACCCCGACAATTCGTCGGATCGCTTTTACAGCCGGGAGGCGCTCTCCTTGCAGCGGGATAAGCCAGTGCGTCAAGTGGGACGGGTGCGATCGCCCAAGGATCAACCCTTCCAGATCAATGTATTTGTAGGCGGCTTTGAGGCGATCGGCAACACGGTGCAGATCGCAGTCGATGGATGCACGCGCTGAGCAGTTTGGTGGGGCTGGTGGTGGCGATCGCCCCCCAATCTAGCTGCCCCGATCGGTTTCCCCAACTGGCAGCACAGTTGACAGCCCAGCTACCGGAATATGCCTCGCGGCAATACAGCAGGCTACGGATTTCCCGGGAAATTGTGTCCGTGGGAATGCCGGAGTTAGAGCCTTTACCCCTGGCAGATCGGCGACCCATCCCCCAGGATCCGCGGCAGCTTTTTGTGGCGATCGCCGAGCGACCAACGGGGGGCACCCAAGTCACCCAGCAATTTTACTGGTTGTTTCTCACCCGCACTTCTCGGGGCTGGCGGCTGGCTATGACCTTTATGCGGGTTGGAACGGCACCGCCTGTGGATGTAAGTGATGGGGCGATCGCCCAGTCGGTGCAACGGTGGCTAAAAACCTACTGCCCCTGAAGCTCCTGGAGCGTTTGCCAGCCAGGAACCCAGAGGGAGCGCCGTTTGAGGGTGTGGGCATTGAGCCAAAACCGAACCGTGGGATCGCAGGCAGCCTGGAGTTCCGCAAAAACCAGTTCCCGTTGATTTTGGCGATTGACGACCACAAAATGCCGCCAACCTAGGGTTTCCTGTTGCGCCGTCCACTTAGAGCCGACTAAGTGGGGAAATTTTTGCTTGCGTGCTGCCATGGCGCTGACCGTAAAACTCAATGCGGTAGTAGCTGATATCTACACCTGTCTGGTGCGCCACTTGGTCAATGATTTCCTGGGGCAGGGTGATGTGCACGTCGAGGATCTCCATCGTATCGAGGCAGTGCACGTGGCTGTGGGGATCGCTGACGCTGCCATAGAGTCTGCCGCCGGATTGTTCGACGCATTCAACGATGCCGTTGGCGGCTAAAGCCTCTAAATTTTGATAAACCGACGTGTGCCCTATGGGTTTGCCAAGGCGATTGAGGCGATCGTAAATTTCCCGGGCCGAAAGGTGCTCGCCGCTCTCCCAGAGCAGTTCGAGAATGAACCGACGCTGCCGGCTAACGCGCATACCAAGATCCTGGCAACGCTTGAGGGCATGCTCGACCGAGTTCGAGTTTTGCGACGGGAGTAGGGAAGGTACCATAAACCGTAAAGCTGTTGGGCTGGCGGAGGACTGCTTAAATTCTTCATTGTATAACGAACTGCACGTACCTAACGGACTGTTTTCTTAGTTTTGTTTTGTTCATGGACGCGGCGTAAAACGCCATTAATAAACCGGTAGCCATCGTCACTGCTGTATTGCTTGGCCAGCTCCACAATTTCGTTGATCA
>DBAX01000028.1:11182-11655 GCA_002291895.1 Cyanobacteria bacterium UBA999 | reverse complement strand
CCCCCACCCCACCCCCTGCTGCGGGCCCAGGAACTGTGCAAATCCTACGGGGGGCAAGTGCGCGCCCTTGATCGCGTCGATTTTACGGTTTATAGCGGTGAAACACTGGGGATCATTGGCGAAAGTGGCTCCGGTAAAAGCACCCTTGCCCGGGTGCTGCTGCACCTGATCCCCCCCGATCGCGGCACCGTATGGTTTCAGCACCACAACCTTACCCTGATGCGGGGTGCCGCCCTACGCAAAATGCGATCGCACCTGCAACTAATTGTTCAGGATCCCAGGGCTAGCCTCCATCCCTACCGCACCGTAGCCGAGATCCTAGCCGAGCCCCTCGCGATCCACCGCCGCCAGCATCCCCATATCCGCACTGCGGTCCTCGAAATGCTCGATCGCGTCGAACTTTCCCGCAGCCTGGCCCAGCGCTACCCCCGCGACCTATCGGGTGGACAATTGCAACGGGTGGCGATCGCCCG
>DBAX01000028.1:0-10866 GCA_002291895.1 Cyanobacteria bacterium UBA999 | reverse complement strand
GGCAAAAGCAACGGGTGGCGATCGCCCGCGCCCTGATGGTGCATCCCCAACTAGTGATCTGCGACGAACCCGTCAGCATGCTGGACGTCACGATCCAAAACCAGATCCTAGAGTTGCTCCTCACCCTCCAGCAGCAGCAGGGATTGACCTACATCTTTATCACCCACGACCTGCGCGTAGCCCGCGCCCTTTGCCACCGCATCCTGATTCTGCACCGTGGTAGCGTCGTCGAGATGGGCCCCACTGCCGAGGTGTTTGCCCGCCCCCAGCATCCCTACACCCAGCACCTGATGCAAAATATTCCTGTATAAAGCTTGCAAAGAAAAATCTTAGGGTATAATTTCGGCGATTATGACGTCTCGGCAAAAAAGGGAGTAAAAAGTGAACGTACCCCTCAACTGTAGCCGCGTTTTGGGTGTGCCCCTAGCTGCTACCCCCGATGACATGCAGCGCGCCCTCCGCGATCGCATTCTTTCGATGCCGCGCCGGGAATTTTCAGAAACAGCCATTGGCCAGCGCAAGCGCCTCCTAGAGAAGGCGTATCAGATTTTGGTCGAAACCCCCGTAGCACCCGACGCCGATAGTGAGTTTGGGCCGACGGTTCTGGCAACCGAACAGGAGGGAGCGGGGTTGCTGCTGCTGCTCTACGAGTTGGGAGAGTACGAGCAAGTGATCAGCCTCAGCCGTCCGCTGGTAGATCAGCGGCAGAGTGATGCTGACATTATTCTCAGCCACAGTTTGGCCTATCTGGAGTTAGGGCGTCAGCGCTGGAAACAGGGGCACTACGAAGCCGCCGCCCAGCACCTCGAAACGGTGCAGGAATTGTTGCAGCAGGAAGGATTATTTATCAGCGTGCGCAGCGAAATTCAAGCCGATCTTTACCGCCTGCGTCCCTACCGCATTTTGGAATTACTAGCCGCTCCCGATCACCACACCGCCGAACATCGCCGGGGATTGCATCTTTTACAGGAAATGCTGGAGGCGCGGCGCGGCATCGATGGCAAGGGTAACGACCACTCTGGGTTGGATATCGATGAATTTTTGCGGTTTATCCATCAGCTCCGGGGTTACATGACCACCACGGAGCAACAAAACCTCTTTGAAGACGAAGCCCGCCGCCCCTCTTCCGTAGCCAGCTACCTGGCCTTTTTTGCCCTCGTGGCCCGGGGATTTTCCCAGCGCCAGCCCGCTCTGATTCGCCGAGCAAAGGGGCTTCTGGTCAAGCTTGGGCTCACCCAGGATGTCTACCTCGAGCAGGCAATCTGCGCCCTGCTGTTGGGGCAAACCGACGAAGCCACATCATGCCTCGAAAAAAGTGCCGAAACCCCTACCATCCAGCAGATCCAGCAGCACTCGGAGCAATCCCCCGACCTTTTGCCAGGGCTGTGCCGCCATGCAGCCCAATGGCTCGAAGAGGAGGTCTATCCCCATTTCCGGGACTTGGTGCATCAGTCGGTATCCCTGACGGATTATTTTGCCGACCACCAAGTGCAGGTTTATCTTGACGAGCTGCCCAACAGTACCCTCAGTTCCGATTGGGCGACGACATCGCGGATGCCTGCCTTTGCGACCACTACCCCTGGAGTGCCAACGAGCCTGACACCTTCGGCGTTGGTTCCTATGGGCGATGGGCTTAGCCCCATGGTCCCACCCCGTCCCCTACCGGAGCGGCGCACCCCGCTACGGGTGGTGTCTCCCCCCCCAGAGCCAACGGCTCCCCCACCACGGGAGCGTCCGGCAACCGCGCGAGCCAAGCGGCGTCCTCCCTGGCGGCGCTATGCCATTGTGGGTATTGCGGCGGCGGTGGTACTCGGTGGCACATCCTTGGCGGCTTGGGCAGTGCGATCGCTGATGGGGAACAATGGCGCATCCCGGGAAAGCCTGGTTTCAGCGGAGCGTTCCCTACCGATACTGCTGTCTACCCTAAAGCAACAACCTTCCACGTCACCGGCGGTCACTGGGGAACTAACCGAAGCCGCCGCCCTCCAGGTTGTGCAAAACTGGAAACAAATCCAAGCCCGCGTCTATGGTAAGGATGGCGATCCGACGGTCTTAGAAAAGGTGTTGGCGGAACCTCGCCTGGGGAGCGTGCGGCAGGATTTGGCCGAAAGCAAAAGCCTGGAAAGCTACGTGAACTACCAACTTAAGGACTTGACCTTGGTGCGTTTTGAGAAAAGTGCCGCGGAAGCGGTGGATGTACGGGTAAAAATTGCCGAGTCCCGGGAGTATTTCACCAAGGGGGTTTTGGATCACACCGAAGCCAATTCGGAATACGAAGTTACCTACCGCCTCGCCCGCCAAAATGACGCTTGGCTCATTGCTGACTGGACGGTGCATGACTAGGGATCCGGATCCATGAAATATGCCTACTATCCCGGTTGCGTTGCGAAGGGGGCCTGTCGGGAACTCCATGGGGCCACAATGGCGATCGCCCAGTCCCTAGGCATAGAACTTGTAGAGCTTACGGCTGCTAGCTGCTGCGGCTCCGGCACATTTAAGGAAACTAGCGATCTGCTGGAAGATACGGTCAATGCCCGCAACATTGCCCTGGCCGAAGCCCTCAACCTTCCCCTGATGACCCAGTGCAGTACCTGCCAAGGCGTCCTGGGACGGGTAAACGACCGGCTCAAGGTCACCCACCCCCAGCAAAAAGCCCTAGTCAACGAACAGCTCGCCCCCGATGGCGTGACATTCCAGGGCAGCACGGAAGTTATCCACCTGCTGTGGGCGATCCTGCGGGACTTTGGCATTGAGCGGCTCCAAGAGCGGGTCGTTCGTCCCCTCACCGGACTGCACTGCGCCAGCTTCTACGGCTGCTACCTCCTGCGGGCCCAGACGGTAACGCGCTTCGACGATCCCTATGCCCCGGAGTCCCTGGAGCAGATCTTTCGTGCCCTCGGGGCAACCCCGGTCTACTACCAAGGACGGATCCAATGCTGTGGCTGGCCCCTGTCTAGCTATGCCACTAAAGCTGCCTTTACCATGGCCGGCACCCATCTCAGCGAAGCGATCGCCGCTGGGGCCGATTGCGTTGTCACCCCCTGTCCCCTCTGCCACCTGAACCTAGACTCCCGGCAGCCGGAGGTGGCCCGAGTCATCGGGCGATCGCTCCACCTGCCGATCCTCCACCTGCCCCAACTGATCGGTTTGGCCCTGGGGATCGATCCCGAGGTGTTGGGACTCCATCGCCATATTGTGTCTACCCTGCCGGTTTTGCAAAAACTTTCCTAATGCCCCCCCTATCCGACCCGCGCCGCCAAGGGGCCCTTACCGAATTGCTCCAGCTATTGCCCGTACCCACCATGGCAGCGGTCAACTGGCAGCTTTTAGATCGGGCCCTGATCCACCCCAGTTTTTCGGCGATCAATAACGACGAGTTGGAGTTTTTTGGGGACAGCGCCCTGCGGATGGCGGTTACCTGTTTCCTGTGGCGGCACTATGGCGATCGCCGGGTAGGAGAACTCACGGCCCTGCGTTCTACCATTGTCAGCGACGATACGCTCTACCGCATCGCCCATGGCTACGCCCTAGATCGCTACCTGTTGGTGGGGGCTGCGGTGCGGGACGATCCCAAGGCCCAGAAGACCATTCTGGCCGATGCCCTTGAGGCGGTGCTGGGGGCGCTGTACTTTAGCACCGAAGACCTTAGCTTGATTCAACCCTGGCTCGATCCCCACCTGCGGCGGGTGGCCACCCACGTGCTTTCCCTGCCAGCCATGGGCAACTACAAGGCTAAGCTGCAGGAATGCACCCAGCGCCTCTACAAGTGCCTGCCCGAATACCGCACCCTAAACCAGAACCCTCCGTTCCAGGTGGAAGTTTGGTTGGGCAATCGCCTTCTCGGCCAGGGGGAGGGCAGCAACCTCAAATCGGCGCAGCAATCGGCAGCGGCGATCGCCTTGCAGAACCTAGAAGCGGCGGGGTCTACCCAAACCTAGGACAGGGCCACTAGTTCGGGATCCTTAAACAGAATTGTGCTGAGGTAGCGTTCCCCAAAACTGGGCTGAATCATCACAATCAACTTGTCGCGGTTTTCGGGGCGACGCCCCACGCGGATTGCGGCCGCCAAAGCGGCACCCGAGGAAATGCCCGACAGTAACCCCTCCTCCCGGGCCAGCCGCCGCCCGTAGGTCACCGCCTGCTCGTCGGTAACAGGCACCACCTCATCGATGATCTCCACATTGAGCACCTTAGGGACGAAGCCAGCACCGATGCCCTGGATTTTGTGGGCACCCGGACGCCCCCCGGAAAGAACGGGACTGTTGGTCGGCTCCACGGCGATCGCCTGCACTGAGGGCTTGCGCGCCTTGAGCACCTCCGCCACCCCCGTAATCGTGCCGCCCGTGCCCACACCGGACACCAGAATGTCCACCGTACCATCTGTGTCCTGCCAGATCTCCTCGGCGGTGGTTTGGCGGTGGATTTCGGGATTGGCCGGATTGCTAAACTGCTGCAGCATGTAAGCATTGGGCAGGGTAGCGCTAAGCTCCAGAGCCCGCTGAATGGCCCCACTCATGCCCAAATTTCCCGGCGTCAGCTCCACCTGAGCCCCATAGGCCCGCAGCATCGCCCGTCGCTCCATACTCATAGTTTCTGGCATGGTCAGGACAAGCTGGTACCCTTTGGCGGCCGCCACCATGGCTAGGGCGATGCCCGTATTGCCCGAGGTCGGCTCCACCAGAGTGGTCTTGTGGGGATAGATTAACCCCGCATCCTCCGCCGCCTGAATCATGTTCAGCCCAATGCGATCCTTCACCGATGCCGCCGGATTCATGCCCTCCAATTTGACGACAATGCGGGCCAGACAACCCTCCGCCGCCGGAATACGCTGCAGGGCGACCAGGGGCGTCCGCCCAATGAGCTCGGTTACATTGTTGGCGATGTTCATGGTGCGTGTACCCTCCTGGGGATCCTTCGTACTATGGAGTAATACTACAGTAAGTTGATAGGATTAAGCGGTTTTCTTCTCGTGGCGGGCGTAGTCATCTTGGAAGCGGATGATGTCGTCCTCGCCAAGGTACTCGCCGTTTTGAACTTCGATCAAAATCAGGGGAATCACTCCGGGATTTTCGAGTCGATGGGCGGTACACTGGGGCACGTAGGTGGACTGGTTGGTGCTGATCATAATTTCTTGATCGCCGCAGGTGACCTTGGCGGTGCCTGAGACCACAATCCAATGCTCGCTGCGGTGGTGGTGCATTTGCAGGCTGAGGCGGTGACCGGGGCGGACTTCAATGCGCTTGATTTTGTACCCCTTGCCTTCCTCAAGCACGGTAAAGGTGCCCCAGGGGCGCTCCACGGTTTGGTGGGAGCCGTGGTGACCGTTAAAGGCAATGGCGGTGGGGTGAACGGTGGTTTCGGTGGACATAGGAGAGGGTGGTGGTTGGAATTGTTATCAGTTTGCCCTGATGGTTTTGATTCTGGCAACCTTTGACAGGGAATGACCACAGTTCTTTAGATCGGTTTTAGACTTAATGACAGGAAGGCACACAAACCATGGATCCCTGTAGGTGCTTGCGGGTGGGCATGCCCGCTCCGGATTTTGAGGCGATCGCCGTGGTGGATTTGGAGATGCGGCGGCTACGGTTCTCCCAATTTCGTCGCGATCGCGCGGTGGTGCTGTTGTTCTATCCCCTAGATTTCACCTTTGTGTGTCCTACGGAGTTGGCAGCCTTTAGCGATCGCTACCAAGAGTTTTGTCACCTCCAGACGCCGATTTTGGGTATTTCCGTCGATAGCCCCTATGCCCACTTGGCGTGGCTCCAAACTCCTCGCAGCGAAGGGGGGGTTCAGAACTTGGCCTTTCCCCTAGTTTCGGATCTGACAAAGGAAATCAGCCGGGCATACCACGTCCTCGACCCGGTGGCGGGGGTGGCGTTGCGGGGAACGGTACTCATCGATCCCAACGGCATGGTGCAGTACATGGCGGTGCACCATCAGGCCTTCGGGCGCAGCGTGGACGAAACCTTGCGGGTGCTCGCGGCGATGCGGCATACCCAAAGCTTTGCTCGGGAGGGGTGTCCGGCAGATTGGCATTTGGGGGAGCCAACGGTGGATTTGGGGCGATCGCCGGAGGACAGCCCCCCCCTATTTCCCAACGTTTAGGACGGGGAGGGGCACCCGGGCAGCCGCGGCCCCATCGTGGCGATCGCACAGCACCTGGAACCAGAGGCTATTTTCCCGGCTGATACGCCTGGGAGCGTCGTACCACAGCAGGGGCCCCTCATGGAATACTGCCACCCGCCAACCCTGGAGCTCAATAAAAGCCAGGGTGTACTCGGGACGCTTGAGGGTAGGCGTGCCATAGCCGTTGGGAATGTAGAATCCAGTGCTGATCAGGGGGCGCGGCGATTCGCTAGGAAGGATCAGCTCCAGGGAAGTGAAGTTGGCGGGCTCGTTGCTGGGTTGGAGCCGCCCCAGGTACACCAGATCCCCGCGATGGTTGCGGTAGGTGCCGCTAAGGTTGGGGCAGAGGGCTGGACGGGCGATCGCCTCTCCCGGAAAGGCTAGGGCGGCCAAAAGCATCCCCAAGCTGTTAAAAAGCTGCCGTTGTTGGTTCATCGCTAACCTCGGTAAAGACAATGACATCCTTGCGGGGATCAACATCGACAACCCGCACCTGAAATTGCATCCCCACGGCATTGCAGCGCTCAAGGCGCATGGGAAACTTTAATCCCGTATCTTCTAGCAGCACCAGCCCCAGACGCTCGTGCTCCCGCAACCAATCGAGGAGCAGGGCCCGCCACACGACCCCCCGATGGCGGCGCAGATACTCCAAGCTCCAGTAGCGCACAGTTTGCCGCTCCACCTGCAGAGCTTCGCCAACGGCGGGATCGATCCCATGGAGGCGATCGCTCAGGGTCTGGGGGGTAAAGGGCAGGGGCGCACCACTCAAAAATGCCTTGATTTGCCAGTGAGCCAGCAGATCGCCATAGCGGCGAATGGGAGAAGTCACCTGGCTGTAGGCATCGAGACCCAAACCAGCGTGCCGTGACGGGGAGGTACCAATTTCGCCCTTGGTCATGCAGCGGCAGATGGCAAATTCCCGCACGGGCCCGGGGGGGAGTTGCATCAGGGTAGATTCGGAGGGCAAATCGGGCGTGCCTTGGGTGCGGTAGGGGATCGGGACATTGTGGGTCTGGGCAAAGCGGGCGGCCACCTCCCCAGCTAAAATCATCATCTCCGCGACCAATTGGCGCGAAAAACACGGCTCCTGCAACTCTAGGGTGAGGCGCTCGGGATCGTTAGGGTCTACCTTTACCTGGGCTTCGGGCAGGCTAATGTGAATTGCACCCTGGCGGGTGCGCCACTGACTGCGCCTCCGTGCAGCCTGGGCGATCGCCTCCAAGTCGGCCTCAACGCCAAGCTGCAGCATCTCCTCGGCATCTTCGTAGGTAAGGCGGTAGTTGGGCTTGATGTAGCTAGGGCAAATCACAAACTCCGTCACCGCGCCATCGGCATCCAAAACCACACCAAAGGACAGGGCATGGCACACCTTTCCCTGCACCAAGCTCATCGGCCCCGTGGCCAGCTCGGTGGGAAACATGGGAATCACCCCCGTTGGCAGGTAGACACTGGTGCCCCGGCGGCGGGCATCCCGATCTAGGTCGCTGTCGGGCGCTAGCCAGCGGGTAGGGTCGGCAATGTGGATCCAAAGGCGTTGCCGTCCATCGGCTAGGGGCTCCACACTCAGACCATCGTCAATTTCAGTAGTGCTGGCGTCATCGATGGTGTAGACGTGCAAGTGGGTCAGGTCTTGCCGCTCGGGAACATCGGGAATGGGATCGGCAATACAGCTTTGGGCAGCATCCATGATTTCGGGGGCGAAGGTGGTGGGAATGTGACTGCGGAGCAAGAAAACATTTTCATGGGGATGCCAAATACCTAGGTCGATAAGCAGTTGCCATGCGGCTTCTAGGGTTTTGGGTCGGCCGAGGGAGTGGAGCAGTTCCCAAGCCAAGGGGCGATCGCCCGATTCTTCTCCCTGCACCACGTAGCGTTCTAGGCACTGCCACCGGGGGCGATCGCCCGGCAGCCACGTTACGGGCACACCGGCAAGGGCATCCCGCAGCTTTTGCTGAAACTGGGCAGCTTCCTGGGCCCGCAGCGCCGCTAGCTCACCTTGACGCTTCAACTCCTGCACTTGGCTGCGGGGGCGGGGTTCGTAGTCTTCTCCCCGCTGTTTGAAGTACAGCCGATCTTGGCTCAGCAACCAATGGGCAGCATAAGCAGCAGCGGGGGTGGCTTCCGAAAAGAGCAGTAGGGCCAGATCGGCAGCGTTGGTGGGCTGTCCGTCCTCCACGAGCAACTCCCAAGCCACCTCCAGGCTGCTGGGATCGAGATAGGGTTGCACTTGGGCCGAAAACTGGGGGATCTGCCGGGCCGTGAACGGGCTTTCGCTCTTGATGGCATACTCAATATCGCGGGGATGCACCGTGTGGGTAACCCCGTTCTCGTCAATCACTTGCCAGTGCTTTTTGCCCTCAGGACGATCCACAACGGCCAAACGGCGATCGCCATGGATGCGCAACTCAACCAGCGTGCCTTTTTCCACCACCGCTCCTGCAAGAATCTGGCTAAATTTTAGGGTAGTTCGTTCAGGGCAGCAATGCGCCACCGACCGTCGGCGTACGTTAGGAAACACTCATAGCGCCCACGGGTAGGCTGGGAACGACTAACATCTTTTTCCCCCCCCACCATCAACGTAGGGGTTTCTCGAATACTGGCACGAAAGGACGCCTCTAGGGAAGTTCGGCGAAAGGCCCCCTCAAAGGTCACCTCAAAGGTTCCGTAGGTGTAGAACGCCTTGTTTTCTCGCAGCCAGCGTTGGGTGCCAAGCCGTTTTTCCAGATCCTGCCCCGTAGATAGCTCCCGCAGGCGGGTTTGGTCGAAGGGTGGGGCAAAAAACTCTCCCTTAGCCGCAATAAAATCCCGCAGCAAGTCAAGGGCTTCCACCTCGGTTAGGGGAGGGGCTGCCGCTTCGGGGGTCGCCAAAAACTGCCCGTCGGACAGTTCCTGTCCGAGCGTTTCTCCCGCATCGCTGCTTTCCGGCATAGGGGTGCGACCAGAGTTGGGGGTGGGTGTGGTGCGCACTAGGGCAGGCGGGGAAATCGGGGTAGGGGCAACCAACCATGCCAGCAAACTCCCCATGGCGATCGCCCCACCGGCACCGATGAGCCACGGGCCAACAGCGGGGCGGGTGCATGGGGGTTTGGGAGTTTCCAGAGCAGCGGGCTGGGTCGCCGTTGGCGTTTCTGGGGCAAGGACAACCGTCGGCAACACCGTCGCTGCCAGGGAAGGCGGCGTTTGGAGGTCGGCATGCACCTGTTCGGCAGTGGCGTAGCGCTCCTGCCAGTAGGGATGGGTCATGCGGGTAAGCACCTGCAGCAAGGGGGGCGTGAGGGAAGGCGCTAGGTGTTGCCACTGGGCAGTCCCGGTTTGGGGATCTTCAGGAAACTGCTGGGGGTGCACCCCCGTAAGGGCGTGGAGCGCCACCATGCCAAGGGCATAGAGATCGCTACTGGGGCGGGGCTTGCCCTGGGCCTGTTCCGCAGGGATGTAGCCCGGTGTGCCGATCGCCACGGTCTGTTCAGCCGAACCCAAGTGCAACTGGCTTTGGGTAATTTGCTTGATCGCCCCAAAATCTATTAGCACCCAGCGCCCATCTCCCGAGCGGCGAATGAGGTTGTCGGGCTTAACATCGCGGTGAATCACACCCCGCAGGTGGATCAAGGCTAGCAGTTCTAGGATATCGGTGAGGAGCTGGCGCACTTGGATCTGATCGAAACGCTGCCCGGCTGCTAGGTACTGCCCCAGGGTTTCCCCCGGGATGTATTCCTCGACCAAAAAGAACCCATGGGTCACGGGATCCTGAAAATAGGCGAGAAGGCGCGGGATGCGGTCATGATCGCCCAATTTCGCCAAAACCTCCGCCTCACTGTAAAAAAGCCGACTGGCTACCTGAAGGTAGGCTGGCTCGGAGGAGGCAGGTTGCAGTTGCTTGACCACGCACATCGGTTCCCCCGGTATCCGCAGGTCGCGGGCCAGATAGGTGTGCCCAAAACCACCGCGGCCGAGGGGCTTTTCGATCCGATAGCGCCCATCAATAATGTTGCCTAACATGGTGTTACTCTACCACTGGCAGTGCTTTAGAATCTTTTACAATTAAGTACAACTTCCTAATTACAACTTCACCAATTCTTCCATGCAGCTTAACGAAAACCTCTGGCAGTACAAGTCCCTGATCACCATCTTTATCACCGTATTCATTGCTGAGTTGGGGGACAAGACCCAATTGGCGACTCTGCTCTTTGCCTCCGACAGCAATACGAGCAAGCTTTTGGTTTTTGTGGGTGCTTCCCTGGCCCTGGTGGCCACCTCGGCAATCGGGGTGCTTGGCGGTGGTCTGATTACCCAATACGTGAGTGAAAAGTATCTGCACTACGTAGCGGGTTTGGGATTTGTGGCGATCGGCATTTGGACCTTGATTCGTGCCTAGGAGCCCCGGATGTTTGGGAATGGGGCGCGACTATTGCCCGAGGGGTCGGAGCGCATGGCGTTAAGAATCCCTAAGCATGGAACGAAGCGCCGCTTTGAAGGTGAAAATTAGTTCGTGCTTGGGCCTGCTGGGCTGAGACATCCCCTAGGGCTTCTAGCATTAAGCATGAAGAAGCATGGAGCATCTGCGGCGATCGCCCCGAGGATGGACTCAAAATCCATGCCGAAAAACACTCCACGATTCACCTAAGGAACCACCATGAAGTCCCGAAGATTTGTAGTGACCGCTGGTTTGAGTTCCCTAGTGCTGACGTTCCTAGGGTGTGGCAACGACCCTACCCAACCCGCAGCAACGAATCCCACCCCCCC
>DBAX01000048.1 GCA_002291895.1 Cyanobacteria bacterium UBA999 | reverse complement strand
GCCGGAACGATCTGGGGAGCTGTGGGTTGGGGAATTGTAGGCTGGGGGATCGGTGGGCGGGTGGGCTGGGTCTGAATCGGTTGGGGAATCAAAGGTTGGGTGGGCAGAGTTTCGCTGCCTAGGCTGCGCTTGAGCACCGATACCGCTTGGTAGGTGTCGCCCTCTAGATACTGCCGAATGGCGGGCAGCAGCTGCTGGTAGACAGAATAATTAAGATTTACATCAGTAACCACAAGCAGGAGCAACCCCTGTGACAACTTGTATATGAAGACTCGATTTTCGCTAAAGTGGAGCTCAAAGGAATCCAAGTCCTCCGTCAAGGTTTCTAAAACCTGCAACATGGCTTGAGACAAGGCCTCTTTGATCGGTTCGGCGAGAAAACCCAATCGAAAAAAGTAGGGGCGCATCCTGCGTTTGGTGAGCATGAGCCCCATGACACCCTCAAGGTCAATAAACTTTTGAATCTCGATTTGGTTCATCTTCCTGTTTGTCTTGTTTCTAACCCTTTATTCTGATGGCTTATGATGGATGTCCCGTTTACCTTAGACCAATTGCGAATTCTTAAGGCGATCGCCCTTGAGGGCAGCTTTAAGCGGGCAGCGGATAGCCTTTATGTTTCCCAACCTGCGGTTAGTTTACAGGTGCAGCACCTTGAACGTCAGTTGGCGGTTCCTTTATTCGATCGGGGGGGGCGGCGGGCCCAACTTACCGAAGCCGGACAACTTCTTCTATCCTATGGTGACCGAATTCTTAGCTTATGCCAAGAGACCTGCCGGGCGATCGAGGATCTGCAAAATCTGCAGGGGGGGACGCTGATCGTAGGTGCCAGTCAAACCACAGGAACCTACCTCATGCCTCGGATGATTGGCCTGTTCCGCAAAAAGTACCCGGAGGTCTCGGTGCAACTCCACGTTCACTCAACGCGACGGACTGCCTGGAGCGTGGCCAATGGGCAGCTAGACCTGGCCATCATCGGCGGGGAAGTACCCCCAGAGCTTCAAGATGCCCTAGAAATTATCCCCTACTCTGAGGATGAGTTGGCGTTGGTACTGCCAGCTTTTCATCCCCTAGCCCAGGCAGGCATTCTCCCCCGGGAAAAGCTCTATAAATTGCAGTTCATCACCCTAGATTCCCAATCCACCATTCGCAAGGTTATCGATCAGGTGCTTACCCGCACGGGCATTGACCCCAAGCAACTGACCATTGAGATGGAGCTGAATTCGATCGAGGCGATTAAAAATGCGGTGCAGGCGGGGCTAGGAGCGGCGTTCCTGTCGGTTTCGGCGATTGAAAAGGAACTGCACAACCGCGAGCTGTGCCAAGTGCCGATCGAAAATTTGGTCATCACCCGCACCCTATGCCAAATTCGCAACCCCAATCGCTACCGTTCTAAGGCCACCGAAGCCTTTTGCAATGAAATCCTTCCCCTATTTCAGGATCCCAATTCTCCTCCCGTGATGCCTAAGCCCTAGGGCGCAAAATGCCCAGCACGGTGGTGTAGCCGTGCAGGTAGGTGACATCGGCAACGGGACCAATTTCGCCGGAGCAGAAAAAGCCATCGAGGGGAATGGTGCCCAGATATTCCCGCAGGAGTTGGGAGTCGAAATTGCTTTTGCCGTAGAGGCGCTCTCCGCGTCCTACACAGGAAAACATTAAAGCCGCAACCCCCGGGGCATCGGGCGCGACGTAGTGGGTATAGCGTTCAAGGGCATCGCGCAGATCCTGGGCGGAGGCTTGGGCATCCCGCAGGTGCAGTTGCACCCGCTGCCCTGAGCGCAGCCGATCGCCCACCGCAATCACGCCAGTCCGCGGATCGACGCCGATGATGTTGCGAATCAAGAAATCCCCCGGTTCGGGCACGGATTTAAACTCATTGGTAACCACACCAACAAACAACGAGTGCTGGGCCAGTTCGCGATCGCTGCTGCTGAGGTCGTTGATGATGTCTTGGAGTACCCGCAGTGGCGGCTTACCATCTAGGGACAAAATCAAATTGCGATCGCATTCCGAGATTTGCAGCACGCGCCCAATGGGGCGACATCCCTGGGCTACTATGGCATCGAGGGCCAAGTCACCCCAAAAACCCAGCCCCAAAAGTCCTTGTCGATAAAGTTTAGGAGTCTCCCCCTGGGCGATCGCAAACAGGGTATTGGCATCCAACCCGCCACTACTGGCCAGTCCCCCCACCTTCACCGCCGTTGGGTAGGCAAAGTCCAGTCCCTGCAAAAAGTCATTGATGGGAAACGAAAAGGCGTCCGCGAGCAGCACAAAATTCGGTTGAGAACGACCGGCAATGCCCACGCATTCTTGCCAGCGGTCGGGTGGGCTATCCAAATCCGGCAGTTCCGGCTCCTCTAGGTGAAATACGCGCAACGACACCCCGGGTAAATGCCCCACCATCAGGGCGATCGCCGGTTGATCCTCCAGCTCTTCCCGATGGGCCACCACCCCTGACCCGGAGCAACCCACTAAATTCGCGATGCCCACCTCTGCCGTTAACAGGGGAAGTAGGCGGCTGAAGTCGCTGGCAAAGGCACTGGAAACAAAAAGAAACCCTAAATCGGGCGAACGCCCCTCCAAGCTCACAAGCACCTGCGCCGCCAAATCCTGAATCGCTGCCTCCAGGGAAACCTTGGTAGAAAGGCAACTAACCCATTTCATCATGGTTGCTCCACTTCACATTGCAAGAGGTTCGTGACGACGCTTGGAAAGTCCTGTATTGTAGTAAGAATACATAAAGACCAATCCTTTTTTCCCCCGTTTGTTACTAAAAAGTTATTTTAGGAGCCCCTATGAAAGATGCCGTAACGAGCCTGATTGGTGTCTATGATGCCACAGGGCGTTATTTCGACCGGAATGCCCTAGATAGCCTTAAGGCTTATTTTGCCACAGGAACCGCTCGCGCTGCTGCCGCCGCCAAGATTACGGGCAGTGCTGCTACCCTCGTGCGCCAAGCTGGCTCCCAACTTTTCGATGAAGTCCCCGACCTGATCCGTCCCGGTGGCAACGCCTACACCACGCGCCGCTATGCCGCCTGCCTTCGGGACATGGACTACTACCTGCGCTATGCCACCTATGCCCTGGTTGCGGGCGACTGTGACGTGCTCGATGAGCGTGTCCTCCAGGGGTTGCGCGACACCTACAATTCCCTGGGTGTTCCCATTGCCCCGACGGTGCGCGGCATTCAGATTCTCAAGGAATTGTGCATGGAACTGGTGGGCGATCGCTCCGACTGGTTGGCGGAACCCTTTGAATACATGGGTCGCCAACTAAGTGAGATCAGTATTTAGTCTTCAGTCCATCGACAACCGCATCTACTCCGGGCCAAACCTATGGCTCGGATTTTTTTGATGGGATGATCAACCCCATGATTTTTGCTGAACTTGACTACGCCCAAACGTACGGTGCGGTGCACGGCGAGCTGGTAGCTTTCCTAAGCAGCTACTCTCCCTTGGTGTAGGCAGGTATCCAGGGAGATTCCTGGATTTGGATCGGTGATGGCATAGAGAGGGTTACCGTTGACACGTTCACATCCATGAAGCATCAAGTGAAGGCCCCAAAGGACGAAAAACCCTTGCGCCGGGTCGTAGCCCTGCTCAGTGGCAAATATGACCTCAAAATATTTAGTCCATCAATCCCTAGGGGGCATGACAATGATGGTGGAAGTAGCATTTGAGTGCTCTAAATCGGGATGGCAGGATTTGAACCCGCGACATCCTGCTCCCAAAGCAGGCGCGCTACCAAGCTGCGCTACATCCCGTGCGAACCCTTTTATAGTAAACCAAATCCCTCCGTTCTCCTATCCATCCATGAAAAATCCCCTCCGAGGGGAGGGGATCGATCAACCTAGCTAGGCTTGAGAGCCACTCAGACTAGCCAAAGGCCGTTGCGGTTGAGGCAATCACAAAGGCCGCGTAGGTAAAGACATAGCCAACGGTGAAGTGTGCTAGTCCTACCAGGCGAGCCTGAACGATCGAAAGGGCCACGGGCTTGTCCTTCCATTGCACCAAGTTGGCCAAGGGAGTGCGCTGGTGAGCCCAAACCAGGGTTTCGATGAGTTCTTGCCAGTAGCCACGCCACGAGATGAGGAACATAAACCCAGTAGCCCAAACGAGGTGACCAAAGAGGAACATCCAAGCCCAGACAGAAATATTGTTCATGCCGTAGGGGTTGTAGCCATTGATCAACTGCGCCGAGTTGAGCCACAGGTAGTCCCGCAGCCATCCCATGATGGTGACGGAGGCTTCGTTGAATTGGGAGACGTTACCCTGCCAAATACCCAGATGCTTCCAGTGCCAGTAGAACGTGATCCAGCCAATGGTGTTGAGCATCCAGAACATCGCTAGGTAGAAGGCATCCCAAGCGGAGATGTCGCAGGTGCCGCCTCGGCCAGGGCCATCGCAAGGGAAGCTATAGCCAAAGTCCTTTTTGTCGGGCATCAGCTTAGAGCCACGGGCATCCAACGCACCTTTCACCAAGATCAAGGTGGTGGTGTGCAGTCCTAGGGCGATCGCGTGGTGAATCAGGAAGTCGCCAGGGCCAATGGTGAGGAACAGGGAGTTGTTACCAGCATTGATGGCTTGCAACCAGCCAGGCAACCAAGCGGCACCTGTGGTGGCGGCGGCGCTGGCACTGTCAGAAAGCAGGGTATCAAAGCCGTAGAGGGCTTTCCCGTGGGCAGCTTGAATGAACTGAGCAAACACCGGCTCAATCAAGATCTGCTTCTCGGGCGTGCCGAAGGCCTGCATCACGTCATTGTGCACATAGATGCCAAGGGTGTGGAAGCCCAAGAACAGGGATACCCAGGACAGGTGGGAAATGATCGCTTCCTTATGCTCCAGAACGCGAGCCAGAACGTTGTTCTTGTTGGCTTCGGGATCGTAGTCGCGCACAAAGAAGATGGCCCCGTGGGCAAAGGCACCGACCATCAGGAAGCCGGCGATGTACTGGTGATGGGTGTACAGGGCCGCTTGGGTGGTGTAGTCCTTGGCCATAAAGGCATAGGGGGGCAGGGAGTACATGTGCTGTGCCACCAAGGAGGTGATTACCCCTAAAGAAGCCAAGGCCAGACCCAATTGGAAGTGCAGGGAGTTGTTGATGGTGTCATACAAACCCTTGTGCCCTTCACCAAGTAAACCACCAAGGGGAGTTCCCTCGGGGGGGCGGTGGGTAGCCAGGATTTCCCGGATGCTGTGCCCGATCCCAAAGTTGGTGCGGTACATGTGCCCGGCGATGATGAAGATCACGGCGATCGCCAAGTGGTGATGGGCCATGTCTGTCAGCCACAGGGACTCGGTTTGGGGATGGAAGCCACCGAGGAAGGTCAAGATGGCAGTTCCTGAGCCCTGGGCCGTACCAAAGATGTGGTTGGCGGTATCAGGGTTTTCGGCATATGCACCCCAGTTGCCCGTAAAAAACGGAGCCAAACCGGCGGGGTGGGGAGCCACACTCAAGAAGTTGTCCCAGCCCACATGCTGCCCCCGGGATTCGGGAATAGCAACGTGCACCAAGTGTCCAGTCCAAGCCAGGGAAGAAACCCCAAAGAGACCAGCCAAGTGGTGGTTGAGACGAGATTCGGCGTTCTTAAACCAAGATAGGCTGGGGCGGAAGCTCGGTTGCAGATGCAGCCAGCCCGCAAACAGCAGAACTGCCGCAAACAGCAGCATCCAGATGGCACCGGTGTACAGTTCACCGTTGGTGCGCATCCCGATGGTGTACCACCAGTGGTAAACGCCAGAATAGCTGATGTCTACGGGGCCCGCCGCACCACCTTGGGTGTAGGCTTCCGTAGCCGCAGCGCCAAACTGGGGATCCCAAATCGCATGGGCGATGGGGCGCACATTGAGGGGATCCTTAATCCATTGTTCAAAATTACCCTGCCACGCTACGTGGAAGAGGTTGCCAGAAGTCCACAGGAAAATGATGGCCAGGTGTCCGAAGTGGGAAGCAAAGATCTTTTGATACAAGCTCTCTTCGGTGACACCGTCATGGCTCTCAAAGTCGTTGGCTGTGGCGATCGCGTACCAAATCCTCCGAGTGGTGGGGTCATTGGCGAGATCCTGGCTAAATTTAGGGAATTTAGTTGCCATAGTGCTCAGTATTCTCCGTTAGCCAAGTGCAGCGAAACGTGCCAGGAAGAACGCCCAAGTTGTGGCAATTCCTCCCAATAGATAGTGGGCCAAGCCGACCGCCCGACCTTGGGTGATGCTCAGGGCGCGGGGTTGAATTGCCGGAGCCACATTCAATTTGTTGTGGGCCCAGACAATGGACTCGATCAACTCTTGCCAGTAACCGCGACCGCTAAACAGGAACATCAGGCTGAAAGCCCAAATGAAGTGGGCACCCAAGAACAGCAACCCGTAGGCAGAAAGCGCGGAGCCGTAGGACTGAATCACCTGGGAGGCTTGCGCCCACAGGAAGTCCCGTAGCCAACCGTTGATGGTAATGGCGCTCTGGGCAAAGTTATTACCTGCCATGTTGGTGATCGTGCCATCGGCTGCTACGGTGCCGAAGATGTCCGATTGCATTCGCCACGAGAAGTGGAAAATCACCACCGAAATGCAGTTGTACATCCAGAACAGTCCCAAGAACACATGATCCCAAGAGGAGACTTGGCAGGTGCCACCACGACCCGGGCCATCGCAGGGGAAGCGGAAGCCCAACTCAGCCTTGTCGGGGATCAGACGGGAGTTGCGGGCATAAAGCACGCCCTTCAGCAGGATCAACACCGTCACGTGGATGGTGAACGCATGGATGTGGTGCACCATGAAATCCGCGGTTCCCAAAACCATCGGAGCGATCGCCACCTTACCGCCAACGGCCAAAACATCACCACCAAAAATGGGGCTAACCGAAGCGCTGGTGTAGGGAGCGGTCGTACCTACGGCGGCTGTGTGCAAGCTCTGAACCCACTGGGCAAACACGGGCTGCAACTGAATTGCCGTATCCGAGAACATATCTTGGGGACGACCAAGGGCCCGCATCGTGTCGTTATGAATGTACAAGCCAAAGCTATGGAAGCCTAAGAAGATGCAAACCCAGTTGAGGTGGGAAATGATCGCATCCCGGTGCCGCAACATCCGATCCAGAACGTTATTCACATTCTCCGAGGGGACGTAATCCCGCACCATAAAGATGCCACCGTGGGCTGCCGCGCCACAAATACAAAACGCCCCAATCCACATGTGGTGGGTAAACAGGGAGATTTGGGTAGCGTAGTCAACGGCAATGTAGGGATAGGCCGGCATGGCGTACATGTGTTGGGCCACGATGATCGTCAGGGAGCCCAGCATCGCCAAGTTGATTGCCAGCTGGGCATGCCACGAATTGGTCAATATTTCGTAGAGACCCTTATGTCCCGTTCCGCCAATCAACAGCGGATCGCGGTGGGCTTCCAGAATTTCCTTCATGCTGTGACCAATACCCCAGTTGGTGCGGTACATATGCCCAGCAATGATAAACAGGGTGGCGATCGCCAAGTGGTGGTGGGCTTGATCCGTCAGCCACAGAGCGCCGGTCTGGGGATTGAGCCCGCCCTTGAAGGTTAAAAAGTCGGCATAGACACCCCAATTGAGGGTGAAAAAGGGCGTCAAGCCTTGGGCAAAGCTAGGGAAGATATCCGCCATCAGCTGAGGATTGAGGATAAATTCGTGGGGCAAAGGAATCTCCGATGCCGGCACACCCTTATCCAAGTAATAGTTGATGGGAATAGAGACGTGAATTTGGTGTCCGGCCCAGGAGAGGGAACCCAGACCCAGCAGACCCGCTAAGTGGTGGTTCAGCATGGATTCCACATTTTGGAACCACTCCAGCTTGGGAGCCGCCTTGTGGTAATGGAACCAGCCGGCAAAAAACATCAAGCCTGCCATGACCAAACCGCCGATCGCCGTGCAGAGCAATTGGTACTCGCTCGTGATCCCCGATGCCCGCCACAGATGGAAAAAGCCAGAGGTGATTTGAATCCCCTGGAAGCCACCGCCGACATCGGCATTGAGAATATCCTGACCAACAATCGACCAAACTTGCTGAGCACTGGGCTTAATGCCGATGGGATCGGCCAGCCAAGCTTCGTAATTGGAAAACTTTGCCCCGTGGTAGTACATCCCACTGAGCCAGATAAAAATAATCCCTAAATGTCCAAAGTGCGCCGAAAAAATCTTACGGGCAGTATCTTCGGGCGTGCTGAAGCTATCAAAGTCGTGGGCATCGGCGTGAAGGTTCCAAATCCAAGTGGTGGTTTTGGGGCCCTTCTTTAGCGTTCGGTCAAAGTGCCCGGGCTGCCCCCACTTCTCAAACGAAGTCGGAACCACATCCCGATCAACCGTAACGCGCACCTTTGCCTCTGGATTTTGAGGAGCAATCGTCATGTAACTTTCCTCTCTCAAAGGTTAGACAAAATGATGGGTCAACAGAAAACACCGCATCTATAGATCGCAATCTATGAATAAAAAGTAGTGCGGAATAGGAATTAGTGTTTTCTTATCAGGTCATTATAGGGACAGGTTAAGAAGTCGTTTCTCGCCGTTTAATAATTCGTCAAACTTTGCCGCTCCCCCCTTCTAGCCCAAACCAGCCATCCATCGGAGCCGCGCCCGCCCCAAGAGCAGCAATGGGATAAGAGGAGTCCTAGGAGATTTACAAAAATTAAACAAAAGTCTACAAAACTTAACTTTTGCGACCCACGAATGCAGGGGAACCCATTGGCTTTGGGGAAGGTTGCAGACTAAGATCCTGATGCATGGATACGCACGGTGGCAGTTGGGCCTCGTCCCCTGCTTTTGACAAATTATTCTGGGTGCATTGGATTATGGGTACTCGCCGGCATCTGTTGCGTTTGGCTATGGGAGGCGTGGGCTTGGCCCTGGCTTCCTGCGGATCGGAATCATCTACCGCACCGAGGGTGACCCTCGTTGAAGGGCGCACCGTTGCCCTGTCTGGGGCGGGTGCCACATTTCCCGCCACACTCTATAAACGCTGGTTTAGTGAATTCAGCCGCCTCTATCCCAACATTCAGGTGTCCTATCAGTCGTTGGGCAGTGGCGCGGGGGTGCGGCTGTTTGCCAGCGGTCGGGTGGATTTCGGGGCCAGCGATGTGGGCATGGGCGCAAAGGAGCGCAGTACGATGGCTTCCGGGGCGGGGGTGGTACAGTTGCCCCTTACGGGCGGCAGCATTATCTTGGCCTACAACCTGCCCAGCGTCGCAACCCTGCGTCTGAGTCGCGAGGCCTACGCCAAAATTTTTCTCGGAACCATTACCCGCTGGAACGATCCCCTCCTAGTGCGGGATAATCCCAATGTAACCCTCCCTGATCGCCCGATTGTGGTGGTCTACCGCTCCGATCGCAGTGGCACAACGGGTTACTTCACCAAGCACCTTTCGAGTGTGAGCAGCGATTGGAAGAACTCCCTAGGCGAAAGTAGCAACCCTAAGTGGCGCGCTGGAATTGGCGGTAATGGGAACGAAGGGGTAACGGCGATACTCAAGGAGCGGGAGGGGGCGATCGGCTACCTGGAACACAGCTATGCGCGGCAAAACGATCTCACCATTGCCCTGCTGGAAAATAAGAGCGGCCAGTTTGTGCCTCCTAGTCCAGAAACCGCCGCCCGCACCCTGGGTTCCCTCGTCCTCCCTGACGACCTCGTGGCCTTTAATCCCGATCCTACGGATGCCGATGCCTATCCCATCGTTACGTTCACTTGGCTGCTGGTTAATCAGAAATATGCTGGCGACAAGGGAATTGCTCTCAAGGAGTTGCTGAATTGGATTGTCAACGAAGGACAAAAATTTAGCGATCAGCTGGGCTACGTTCCCCTGCCGGAAAATGTGCTTGCCAAACTGCGGGAGGCGATCGCCACCATTGAAGTTGCCTGAAATCGCCGATACCGGCGGTTAGCTAGAGAGGGCATGCATTTGCAGCTATTACTTCAGAGCTGTTACTTGAGATTGCCGCGCCAAGAACGTCAAGAATTGGTTTATGAGGCTATTGGGGTGCACATCAGTCAGCCCATTACTTGGTAGGATTCCTTAGCATCCCAACGAGGCCCAACATTCCATGAGAACTAAGTATGCTGACCTATCGCGTAGGCATTTCCTGGGTTTAGGACTGGCTAGCTGCGGTCTTGCACTGGGGGGATGCGCTCCGGAGTCCCCTTCCACCTCCGGCGACACACCTGCCACCGAAGTTAAAGCTCCTATCACGGTACTCAATGGGGCCGGAGCAACGTTTCCTGCTCCCCTGTATCAGCGCTGGTTCCAGGAATACAACCGCTTGGTTCCGGAGGTGCAAATCAGCTATCAGCCCGTTGGCAGTGCCGCTGGGGTGCGCCAGTTTGTCTTAGAAACCGTAGACTTTGGCGCGAGCGATGTGGGGATCACCCCCGAGGAAACAAAGGAATTCAAGCGTCCCTTTCTAGCGTTGCCGATGACAGCGGGCAGCATCGTCTTAGCTGTTAACCTGCCGGGGATCAAGGAATTAAAGCTCCGCCGCTCGGTCTATGGCGCAATTTTTCTGGGGGACATCACCCGCTGGAACGATCCGGCGATCGCCCAAGACAATCCCGATGTCTCCCTACCGGATCAAGAAATTCTGCTGGTGTACCGTTCCGATGGCAGCGGCACTACGGCCCTCTTTACCAAGCACCTATCCCTCGTGAGCGATGCCTGGCGTAACGGCCCCGGCGAAGGGTTTTCCATCCAGTGGCCGAGGGGTTTTGGCGCCCGGGGCAATGAGGGGGTTACTGCCCAAATTGCCCAGGCTCCGGGTGCCTTTGGCTACGTGGAGTACGTCTACGCTAAGCAGAATCGGTTGACAACGGTGCAACTCGAGAACAAAGCGGGACAGTTTGTCGCTCCCGAGCCGGAACAGACCGCCCGCACCCTAGGGGCGATCGCCCTGCCAGAAAATTTAGTGGGCTTCGACCTCGACCCCTCGGGCGAAAACGTCTATCCTATCGTTTCCTACACTTGGCTGCTGCTGTATCAGCAATATGCCAATTCCAGACAAGCCCAAGTGCTGCGGGAGGTACTCAATTGGATTCTTGAAGACGGGCAAAAATTTAGCACGGAGCTGGGCTTCATTCCCCTTCCGGCAGCAACGGTAGCCAAAATTCAACCTTTAATTGGCACCATCTCCTAACTGCTCTAGGTACGGCTTATTCTTAAAGGTAGTCGGCCATGCCCCATTGAGCGTAAGTAGCCGCTGATGGTTGACAACCTAGCCCCGCAGCAGGGACTTGATGGTTTTGAGCAGCTCGGGGGGGTGGTAGGGCTTGGTCAGGTAGGCATCTGCCCCTTGCTTCATGCCCCAATATTTATCAAATTCCTCACTCTTGGTAGTACACATCACCACCGGGACATTTTTGGTCGTGCTGTTGTTTTTAATCCATCGGCACAGTTCGTAGCCGTTCATTTTGGGCATCACTACATCAGTAACCACTAGGTCAGGGGGCGTGACTTTAATCTTTTCAATGGCTTCGGTACCGTCACGAGCTTCAATCACGCTCATGCCCTGCTGCCTCAATTGCTCGGCTACCATTTCCAGCACCATTGCACTATCGTCCACAATGAGGACTGTTGTCATACCTGCCTTCCTAGTTAATTTAATGCCTGTCTTGCTAGAGAATTCCCCTGCGGGTTTGCTTGTGCATTCATTGCCTGACAGTATAACAGAATGAGGATCTTCCACACATGGAGCCAAGGGAACTGCCTATGTCCGCGATCGCCGTTGAAAACCTGCAAAGGGCCTATCAAGTTGCCGATAAGGCCCCGGGCTTGGCGGGAACCCTGTCCCACTTTTGGCAGCGGCAGTATCGCACCATCTGGGCCGTGCGCGATGTCTCCTTTGCGATCGCCCCGGGAGAGGTGGTGGGGTTCCTGGGAGCCAATGGTGCCGGGAAAACAACGACCCTCAAAATGCTCACCGGACTGATCCAGCCGACGGGGGGGACGGTGCAGGTGGGCGGCTTCGTGCCTTTTCGCCGTCAGCGGCCTTTTTTGCATCAAATCACCCTGGTAATGGGGCAAAAGCAACAACTGCTCTGGGATTTACCGGCGCTGGATTCCCTGCGGATTAACGGAGCGGTTTATGGACTGAGCGATCGCCTTTTTGCCCAGCGTTTGGCAGAGCTCTCGGAGCTGTTGGAACTCACGGATAAGCTGCGGCAGCCCGTGCGCAAGCTCTCTCTGGGGGAGCGGATGAAAGCGGAGTTATTGGCGGCCCTGCTGCACCATCCCCGGATCCTGTTTCTCGATGAGCCCACCTTAGGCTTGGATGTCAACGCCCAAGTGAAGGTGCGCGCCTTTCTCCGGGAGTACAACGCTCGCTATGGAGCTACCATTCTGCTGACGAGCCACTACATGGCCGACATTACGGCCCTGTGCCAGCGGGTGCTGCTGATCCACGGCGGGCGGCTGATCTTTGACGGTCGCCTTGAGGATCTGGTGGAAAAGTGCGCCCCCTATCGGGAAGTGCGCCTAGAGCTAGAGGCTCCCCCCACGGCGGCCCAGGTGCAGCGCTGCCAGGAGTTCGGCAAGATTCAGGCGATCGCCGGATGTCAGATCCGGTTGCTGCTGGAGCGGGGAACGTTGCCCCAGGTGGTGTCCCAAATGCTTTCGGAACTGGCGATCGCCGATGTTACGATCACCGACCCACCGATCGAAGAAGTAATCGGTCAGGTCTTTACCATGGGCACGGATCCCATATCCCAGCCATAAAAAAACCCCGTTGATAACGGGGTGGGTGAGGCTGCTAATTGGCTTGATGAAGCAGTTGCTGGAACAGTCGCTTAATCAATCGCTTAATCAGTGGAAGACCAACAGAGCGATCTGGTTCGTCGAGATTAAGGCATCCATCTGGCTGACCGTTTGGTAGGCCGCTTTAGGCGACCGTGGTCATCATGCGGATGGGATCAGACGAGTGGCACCTAGGCGGCGATCGCCTGGTCGAAGTTGGCAGCCACAAATTCCCAGTTCACCAAGTGATCGAGGAAGGTTTGGGCATAGTCGGGGCGACGATTTTGGTAATCGAGGTAGTAGGCATGCTCCCACACATCCATGGTCAGCAGGGGCACCTGGCCAGCGGTCAGGGGGTTATCGGCATTGAGGGTTTTGGTTACCTTCAGGGAGGTGCTATCCAGCACCAGCCAGGCCCAGCCGCTGCCAAATTGACCAGCACCTGCGGCCTTGAAGGCCTCCCTAAACTTTTCGTAGCTGCCAAAATCGTTATCGATCTTAGCGGCTAGGGCACCAGTGGGCGTGCCACCGCCGTTGGGCTTCATGCAGTTCCAGTAAAAAGTGTGGTTCCAAACCTGGGCAGCATTGTTGAAGATAGCAGTCTTGCTAGCATCCTTGGCGGCCGCCACCACAACTTCTTCCAAGGTCATGGTGCCCATCTCAGTGTCTTTGACCAGGTTATTAAGGTTGTTGACATAGCCATTGTGGTGCTTGCCGTGGTGAAAGTCCAAGGTGTTGGCCGAAATGTGGGGCTCAAGGGCAGTTCTTTCGTAGGGCAATGCGGGAAGTTCAAAAGCCATTGGTATATCTCCGTAACGTCAGGAAAAAGTCCTTAGCGTAAAGAATCGTAACAGTACTATGTTATACCTACGGGACACAGGGATGGAGATGGCATGACGGAATTTCTGGAAATACCGGTGGAAGTACGCCACGGCGATCGCCTTTTGTGTCGGGCTGTGATGGAATGGTATCCCCAATCCGGCGGCACCTTTGACTTGGATGGGCAAAGCTACGTGGTTTTGGAGCGCCGCCACCGGTACCACCTCCGCCATGGCACCTATCGGCTGGCCAATGTCGCCCTGCTGGTTCAGCCCTGCACCAAGGCCGTGGAGCGCAGTTGGATTAATGGTCGGTGGCTGATTGGCGACTGTAGCTGTCGGTTTAACGCCCAGTCGGAACTCATCCGCTGTGCGGTGAACCCCGAGGGGCCCTGTGCCGGTTGTCGTTGGCGGGAGCCCCTTGCCTAGGGGCGTTCTATAATTCCAGCTTATATAAGAATATTTGCGCGAGAAGCTTTACTTATCAATAAGCCTGCGTTCATCGCTTTATTACCGACGGCAGGGATTCCGTGGCGATGCTCCGTTGCCCCGTCCTGGGGTTTTGTTCATAATGGAGGACATTCCCTACGTGCGCCCCATGACCACCTCCACCGCCCCAATTTTTTCCCCCCTGACCTTCCTCGAACGGGTCTATGGTGTTTTGTTTCTTCCCGGTGAGACCTTTGCCCACCTGCGATCGCAGCCCGCAACTTTAGAGGCGGCCCTGACGATTATCCTGATTCGGGGGCTGGAGTCCCTGCGGTCGGGGCAGGGGGCTGTGGGAACCCTTCTGGGGATGGTACTGGCGCTGGTGGGTTGGTCGCTGCTGTGCCGGGTGCTATGGAGCTTAGGGGCGATCTACGGGCGGGTGGTGTCCTATGGAGCGTTGCTCACCCTGACGGGCTATGCCAGCCTACCGTGGCTTTGCCTAGCGCCGGCCCTGAGCCTGCCCTCCCCCTGGGGACGGTTAGCGGCGATCGCCGTGATGTTGTGGTTTGGCATTTGGCAGCTGTGGGCTACATCCGTAGCCCTAGAAATCAGCGGCTTGCGGCTGCTTTGGCTCATTCCCCTGGCGGCGGTAGGTGGTTTTCTGTCCGTGACTTGGCTGGCGGTGCTTATTGGGCTGGTTTTTAGCTTCTAAGTGGGAGAAAAGGGCAGCATGGCCTCGGCGATCGCCGGAATTTCACAGTAGAGCAGCTTAATGCGCACTTCCATCGGCATCTGCTCTAAGGGATTGCCGCTAAGGTCGCAGCGGGTGAGGCGGGTGAGGTTCACCAGCTCGATGGGCAGGGTTTGGAGACGGTTGTGGGACAGATCCAGTTCGGTCAAGTTCACTAAGCTGCCGATTTCCTTAGGAAGCAAGGCTAGGGCATTATGCCCCAGGTACAGTTCGCTGAGGTTTTCCCAGCGGATCATGCTGCTCGGTAGGGTCGTCAGGCGGTTGTGGCGCACATCAAGCTCGGTGAGATTTTTGAGCTGGCCAACGCTCTCTGGAAGTTGGGCGATTTGGTTATCGCAAAGATCCAGCCACTCTAGCGACGACAGGGATCCGAGGGTTTCCGGCAGGGCCGTGATTCTGTTTTCCCGCAGATCCAGCCGGGAAAGCCGCCGCAATTCGCCAATAAAGCTCGGCAATTCGCCGATCTGGTTGCCCGCTAGGTTAAGGACGGTGAGGTTGGGCAGGGCGGTTAAAATCGAGGGTACGTGGTGAAAGTGATTGTTCTCGAGGTGAAGCCAAGTCAGGTGGCTCAGCAATTTGATTTCTTGGGGCAGTTCCTTAAGCTCGTTGTCGCTGAGGTAGAGCCAGGTCAGGCTTTGGATCTGACCAATTTCCGGGGGGAGAAAGGTTAGATGGCACTCATTGAGATAGAGGGTGCTCTCCAAATTGATCTCGGCTTTCTGGAGAAGGGCGTTAAGTTCTGCAAGATCCATCGTGAAGCCTATCTTAAAATTCTGTGACCGGAATCATTCCCCCACCAAAATGGGGCAACGTTGCCACTGCGTCTAGCCTATGTCATATTTCCCGTCCCGTCGTCAGGTTTTAGGATTCTTTTCGGGGGCGATCGCCACGGGAGGGGGAACTCCGTCTGTCCCAGTCCTAAAACCGCCGGCACTGCGGGCTGGGGATCGGGTGGGCATGGTGGCCCCCGCTAGCAACGCCTACGAGCTTGAAGAGGTGGCGATCGCCAAGGAAACCATGGAACTGTATGGGTTGCGCGTGGAGTTGGGAACCCACGTCCGCGCCCAGTATGGCTATTTGGCGGGACGGGACGAACAGCGGGCCGCCGACATCAACACCATGTTCCGACGCTCCGATATTCGGGGGATCGTCACGTTTTCCGGGGGCTACGGGTGCAGCCGCCTGCTTCCCCTGTTGGACTACGAACAAATGCGGCGATCGCCCAAGGTAGTGATCGGCCATAGCGATGTCACGGCGCTGCTGCTGGCCATCTATGCCAAAACCGGCATCATTGGCTTCCACGGTTCCTCGGGATTGACCGGCGTAGGCCCCTACGCCCGAGAGCACTTCCGGCGGGCGATCATGTCCACCCGCCGCCTCGGACAGATTGCCCAACCGCCCATCACCCCAGCGGGGGAAGTGGAGCGGCGCAACCGCCTTATCACCCTTGTGCCCGGCGTGGCTCGGGGCCCCCTCATCGGTGGCAACCTCACCCTCGTAACCAACCTTATGGGCACTCCCTACGAGCCGGATACCCGGGGCAAAATTTTATTTCTTGAGGACGTCGGCGAAGAACCCTACCGCATCGATCGCATGCTGACCCAGTTGTGGCTGGGGGGTAAATTGCAGGACGCCGCCGGAATCGCCCTCGGGCACTTTACCAACTGCGTCCCGAAGGACTACCAACCATCCTTTTGGCAGACTTTTAGTCTGGAACAGATCCTGCGCGATCGCTTCAGTTCCCTTGGCAGACCCTGCCTCTACAACCTGATGTTTGGTCACGTGCGGGACAATGCCGTTGTACCCATTGGGGCAATCGCTACCCTTGATGCCAGCCGACAAACCCTCACCGTCGAAGAAGCAGTCTGCACCTAGGCGGCACTCTCCTCGGGTTCGGCAGCCAGAATGGGTTGCTCCAGCAGCACGGTAAGGTAGCGCAGCACCTCATCGCTCAGGCGCATGTCTTTTTCCAGCAGCTCCACCGTTGTGGATGGGGCGTTGTAGTTGATTTGAATGTACACACCTTCCCGGTGCTTTTTGATTTCGTAGGCCAGACGCCGCCGACCCCAGTGCTTGATGCTTATGGATTCCGCCTCCAGTTCTTGGAGCCGCGCTTGGTATTTGGTAATGGCTGCATCGGTTTCTTGATCGCCAAGGTCGGGGCGCAGAATGTAGATAGTTTCGTAGGGACGCTTGTGCATGGGTAGTAATTCCTTATGGACAGTGACATGATGTACTGGCTTTTTGAGGGCGTCAAAAAGCAAGGAACTTGAGGCTAGCATGCTTCGCTGCTAAGTTCAATAATTCTTTGCCAGCAGGCATCCGGTACCGGCACTACGGACAGGCGGGCGATACGAAATAGGGGAAATGCTTCGGTGCCCGTAAGTAGGGAGTCCTGTTTCATCAACGCTAGGGAAACAGGTCGAACTAGGGCTTGGAATGGCACGAGATCCACCACGGCCCGCTTGGAATCGCCCAATTTGGGATCAGCGTAGGGCAAAGAAACGACTGTGGCAATACCCATAGCCCGGCGTTCGTCCCCTGTGTGGTAAATCAATGCTCGATCCTGGGGTTGCATCGTGCGGATATGTTTCAGGGCCAAATTATTATTCACCCCATCCCACACCGTTTGCCCATCGCGGCAAAGGTCGGCATAACTGTAAACATCGGGCTCGGTTTTGAGTAGCCAAAATGCCATAGGCACCCCTCAGAATATCCTCAGAATATTTAGACTTCTTTGCCGGTGAGTTCCCGCGGAACCAGGCACCACAACCGTACTACATTTTGCTCGGCTACGACGATCGCAAGCAACCCCGCGTCAAGTTCGCGACGGCAAGCGGCGATCGCCTCAGGAAGCCCGGCATATTCATTGGTGGGCAGAAATAATTTCCCCAGGTAGCGCACCGCTTCTTCAATGCCCCAGGGGGTTTTAACCTGCACTTTGCTGACTTCTTGGTGAGAGAGAAAAACCATAACCGTGACCATCACTTGCTACGGTTCCCAGTGTGCCGGAATTCCCAGCCCGCACCTGTGACGGTTTCGCGGGGGTTTGAGTGATTTTTTGGAAGAGCCCCTGTGATCTAAATTACGTTTTGATCACTTCCCTGTTCCCCGACTCCCCCCGCGAAAGGAGCCAAACTGGGCCCGGGTTGCCGGGTTAGACTCCCAGCGACTGCGGCGGTAGATGCCACCAATGATCACGTTGGAGCGGGGCTGATAGGCAGTCTCGCTGCGCAGGGTGTAGGTGTTGCCGTAGGTTAGGGCGCCGTACCAGGCATTAAGGGCAAACATGAGCCCCAGGGTTGCAAGCATCAGTCCGAACAGTTGGGAGATCATAGGGGCGTAGGGGAACCTAGGTAAGCACCTGAACCGGCACGGTCCAACGGGTGTGGACGCCCTGCTCAAGGGTGACCGATACCCGATCCTTGAGGGTAAGGTCGGGGACTTCCACTATCAGCGCCACCTCCATGGCTTGGGGGCTGATCAGAAAGGTGTGCTGCACTGCCCGGGCTTGGGTCACCTCTCCGTCTTCGTTGCGCTTGATATTGCTGGACAGGTTAAGCTCGTGGCGGTTGGTATAGAACGTGTGGGTGCCATCCAAGCTGCGGATCCGAACGCGCAAAGTACGGTGAAACTGGCTCTGGTGGGTTGATGTCAGGGTAATGGTGAGACGGAGTAGGGGCCGTCCCCGGGCGAGAAGTGCTTGGAGCACAAGTTCTGAGTCCTGATTGCTGAGGCTATGGATGAGGCGATCGCCCCCAAAGGGCCCCCACCAAAAAGCCCCCACCAGGATAATGCCCGTGCCCAGGAGTCCCCACCACAGCATGCCAGAGTCCAGACCGCGGCGGAGGGTTACCTTGAGGGTGGCTGGTTCGTTAATGTCGGTACCGTTGGTGGTGGTGTAGTCAAGGAGGTTGAGCCGAATGGTGATGGGCTCCGTTTCGGTTACTTTCAGCTCTAGTACCGCATCGAGGTCGGCTTCATCCCAGGTGCCCGACTCCCCCTCCTCGCGCCACGTTCCAGATTCCCGCCAGCCGGGTTTGATCGCACTAAACAGCACCTGATCCTGGCGATCGCGCAGTTCCACCTCGTAGGTGATCCAACGATTAGCCTCTATCAGCGCCACCACCTCCAGCCGCAGTGCCCCGTAGGACAGTCGTTGAAATTGGATCGGCGCCAAGTTGACGCTTTCGCCCGATCGCACCGCCGCCACTTGGGATAGATATTCCTGCTCCAAAAGCCCGCCCCCCAGGACGCCCAGCACCACAACCACAAAGGCAATCACGCAGGTGTACAGCGCCAGATCTATGTAGCGACCCGTGGTAGTGGACGTGGCACTCATGGGGCAGAGGAGTGGATGTGGATCAAGATAAAGGGTTGAACAATCAGGCAGGGCACCTGGGGTTTGGTAACGCGCCACTGGGCAATCTGGTCGGCCGTGGGTTGGTAGAGCCAAGCATCATCAATCCATTGCTGCACCTCTGCCGTGCGATCCTCTGCTAGGGCCAACCCCACATCCACCAAGGAGAGGGATTCGGTGACCACCAGCACTCTGCCCCGCAAAACGTGAGCCTCCAGCCACTCCCATTGGGCTGTATCCAACAAATCTTCGAGGTGGGCACGCAGGGTAGGGGTCATGGGGCGATCGCCTGAAGTAATCCCGAACAGGCATCTTGGAGGAGATCGATCACGTGGTTGAACCCCTCGGGCCCACCGTAGTAGGGGTCGGGCACTTCGGTTGCCTGGTGCTGGGTGCAGTAGGAGCAGATCATTTTGACCTTGTGGTGGTAGGTGCCGGCGGGGTCAAGGGACAAAATATCGCGGTAGTTGCTCTTGTCCATCGCCAGAATCAGGTCAAACTGTTGGAGATCTTCGGCCGCAAGCTGGCGGGCGGCTCCGGTAAAGGTCATCCCCCGTCGCTGAGCGGCTTCGCGCATGCGCCGATCCGGTGGGGAGCCAATGTGGTAGCCCGCTGTGCCCGCCGAATCGCAGGCAATGGTGCCCTGGAGGTTCTGGGATTCCACGAGGCTATTCATAATATTTTCCGCCGCGGGCGATCGGCAAATGTTACCAAGACACACAAAAAGAAGTTTCGTTGCCATGCTGCCACCAATGCACCTGCCCCTTAGTTTAGGCTGAATTGTCCCCCGTCTTGGCACGATTCCCCATACCCTGATGACGGCTTTTCCTTAGCGTACTGAAATGCACTGAGAAACCTCCCGGCGATCGCCGTTTCTACGCTAAATGGCGCAAAAAATCATAAAAAAATATGAAATAGCAGATTCTTTTTTGTGGGGAAAAGTCTGGAAAATGCCTCTGAATCAGGCAGCCCAGCGCCGAAGTGGCCCGCTATCTGTAGAGTATGCTTGAAGGCGTAGTCTAAACTTAGGCTCAAAGTCTTTTTTTGCAGTACCATCATCGCCAAATTGTATTGGGAAAAGGTTATGGATCAAGCGGCGCATCACGAGGAGCTTTTAGGCCTACTATCCCAGGCTCAGGAACAGTTGAAGCATTCCCTCAAGGTGATTGCCCAACGGGATCTGACGATCCAGAATCTAGAGCAAACTGTGGCAGAATTGCGCGACTGTTTGCGCAGTCAGCAGAATCAAAATCTTCAGCTTAAACGGGTCATTGAGCGCCGCCTAGAGTCCCAGGAGCAGCCGCCCACCGTTCCCGAGTCTCCGTCTCCTTGGGCAGTGGCCAAATTGGCCGATGAGCTTCCTCCTCCCCTTCCCGTTCCCACGGTCCCCTCTGCCCTGGAAAAAGTCGTTAAAATTATGCCCCCCGAGGAAACAGAGCATCGGGTTTCTAGCCCCGGCTCCTATCCCTACCAAAGCGACCACGGCTCCGGACTGCTTTTGCCCCAGGTGCCCACCCCCAAATTTCTCCGACTCATTGGGGAGGGTGACCCCCAGCTTGTTCCCCCGCGCCCGTCGGATCCTGCTTCCTCCAGCGAGGCTGAGGCGATCTCGAAGGTTATTGCCCAACGGCGCAAGTCCGTGCACTCCCTTGCGGCTGTCCAATTGCCCCAATTTCCGCCCCTACGACAGTCGCCATGATTGGTTTTTTGCGGGGAGGGGTCGTCGGTACCCGTCCTTGCGACCCCCTGCGGAAAGGGGCGATCGCCCGGATCGTAACTCTGGAGGTTGGGGGCATAGGCTACGACCTGATGACGACAGCGCGTGCCACCCGCCAGATGGCGGTGGGGCAAGAGCTACAGCTTTTTTGCCATCTGGTGATTCGGGATGACCAAATGGTGCTCTACGGATTTCCGGCGGCGGCAGAACGGGATTTGTTTCGGTTGCTGATCCAGGTGTCGGGTGTGGGGGCTGCTATGGGTCTGGCCCTGCTTGACCGATTCATGATGATGGATCTGGTGGCGGCCATTGTGATGGGAAATACGCGGGTTTTGAGTCTGACGCCGGGTATTGGACAAAAAACCGCCGATCGCCTGTGTCTGGAATTGCGCACCAAGCTGGCGGAATGGCGGTTGGCGGAGGGTGGCGCGCCGATGGGGACGGTTCCCGCAGCCCAGGAAGAACTAGAAATGACCCTTTTGGCCCTGGGATACGGACCCGAGGAAATTCAACGGGCGATCGCCGCAGTGCAGCCGCGCTATGCCCACGACAGGGATATTGAACTTTGGCTCAAGGCCACCATTACTTGGTTGAGCCAGCACAGTTCCTAGGTGCGGGTTAGGATGGTACAAGATCGGGCAGTGGATGTAGGAGCCGAACATGTACTTAACTTGGCTAGACAGCAATTCTTGGCTGGTGGAGATGGCGGGTAGCCGTATTCTGATTGACCCTTGGCTGGTGGGCTCCCTAACCTTTAGCAACACCCCTTGGCTGTTTCGGGCAGAGCGGCTCCAGCCTCGACCCCTTCCCGAAAACATCGACCTGATTCTGCTGTCCCAAGGCTTGGAAGATCACGCCCACCCCCCCACCCTCAAGGCCCTCGACCCCCGCATCCCCGTGGTAGCCTCG
>DBAX01000049.1 GCA_002291895.1 Cyanobacteria bacterium UBA999 | reverse complement strand
ACCATTGTTATGCACTACTACCGATTGGCTTTAGTGCGCTGCTGACTCCAATGGATCTAGTCTTTGCGATCGCCATGGCACGGATTGGGTCAACGTCTTTCCAAAAGATATCCCAAGCGGATGATGATTCAGCTTGAGTACTACTTTTCCTAAGCAGTTAGTACGACAGGAAAGAGGCTATTAAAATGCTGCGATCACAGACAAAAAGATGACTTGAAATGAATATAAATGAATGTTAGAAAGTGCTATTCGCACCATCCTGAATTGCCATAATCTTGCCAATGATTTCATCTTTTTTTAGCTTTGAACAACCAGAAATACCCAATACCTTTGCGATTTCCTTGAGTGCGCTAACCGACATTTTTTCCAGTTCTACTATTGTGTACCGTGATGCTGGCACCTTGATTTCTTGGGGGGCAACGGCAGGTTTCTTTTCTAATTCCTGCATAATCAAGGTTCTGACCTGGTTTTCAATTAACCCCATGATGTACTCTCCCGTCACGGATTGGGCGATCGCACTGTGGAGAACGGCATCTTGCAGCGCCACAAAACTCTGGGACTGCCGATCCAGGGTGCGGTTGAGGGCGGCACAGGTTTGCTCAAACCTATCTAGGGTGCCATGCCAGCGATCTTCAGGGGAATGGGTAGGTTCATGGACGGGCACTGGTGGTTGGCGATCACTAGGTTGCAAGGCTGAGGGGAGTATGGCCAGTTGCGATCGCACCAGGTCTTCATTTTTTGAATCCACGATGTAGCCGCCGATTTTCTCGAAGCTGGGATCTTTTTGCTGGGCTCGCAGGGCGGCGTGGTATTCCAAAGCACCTACAATCACCTGGTATTTATCCAGGCTCACCATCTTAACCACAAGGGGATGCACCGTGCCACCGCAGGCCAGCAGATTATCGGTGAGCGCTTCCACTACATCGGGATCAAACTGATCGCCCGCAATAGGGCAGGTTATTTGCTCCAGATCAAGGAGGTAATACCTGAGTTCGGGGGTTTTAGGCATTGGTTACTTCCCTTGTTTTTGATGCAAAGCTATTTTAGCGAGCACCTCGTCAGCTAAATCCTCAAATTCCCGCGCCGATTCGGAATCTGGTTTGAAATCTAGCACAGACTGAGGATCGGGAATATCAAAATTCCCCTCAATCGTGACCTTTTCTAGGGCTTTAGCTAGGTCATCGCGCTCGAAAATCGTGGATTCAAAAATGGGAAAGCCATATTTTTTGACGGCTTCCAAGCGTCTAGGCAGGCTATGTTCCCGAAAGCGGGGGTTGGTGCCAATTTTAGAGGGCAAAACTCCTAAAACCTGGATTGGAGACCTGAGGTATGCTCCCCGCGCCTCATTAATTTCCACCAAAAAATCCTGCACGTTTCGCAGTCCTTCATTGGAAAAGGGCTTGAGATCGGAAGGAACGATCAAATAATCCGTAGATAAAAGGGCAATCTCCGCAAAAATATTGAGCGCTGGCGGCGTATCAATCAGCACAAAATCATAGCTTTCAGCAACTCTTGCAAGTTTTTGCAGCAAGCTACTTTTGGCAGCGGGAGCATTGACCAGAACGTACTCTTGCTTCGTCAAGCTAATGTGGGAGGGAACTACTTGCACAGGTGGGTTCGTAAAGGTGCCGAGCCGCACCACATCGGCAATGGCGACCTGTTTACTGCTCAGCAGATGGTAAACATTGAGGTCCCTTAAATCATCTTCCTCTTCGGTGAGAAACTTCATTACGCCAGCGGCAAAGGTGGTGTTAGATTGGCTGTCGAGGTCGATGATGAGCACCTGATAGCCACGCTTGGATAGAATCGCCGCCAAGTTGATCACTGTGGTGGTTTTGCCGACGCCGCCTTTGTTGTGATAAACCGTGATAACCTGCATGGATAGTTTCTTAGGGTAAGCCAATGTGGTTTGTTCTACGGAAAATAGAGAGCTTGGTCGCCCCATTCCCGGTTCCAGAACCTGGCGAATTCGCTGGATGTGTTCGGTTTTGAGTCCCAAGGCAGGCACCTTAAAAACGAGGGTAGACTGCTGATAGAAGCAAAGTTCTTGCCCATTGGTCAAAATACCATAGTTGATGCCCAACTGGCCCATGTAGCGCCTCAGACGGCGGGTATGGCGCGCTAGGGGTTCCTTGGGGTGTTTTGCTTCCAAAATCAGGCAATTGGGCAAGCAGACGGGCGATCGGCCACCAAGCGGAACAACCAAAAAATCCAGTCGGATCGTCCCAAAGGTAATCTCTTGAAACCACCGACTTGGGCCGACCCCAAGCTGGGGTAGGAGGCTATGGATAACAAATTTACCTTCAACTTCCTTTTCGTTGCGAAAGTTCATCCCGGCTCGGCAGGACGGGTAACAACGGCTTCGATAGTAGCTAACTGGCGATCGCGATCAACCCGCGTAATGGCCCAACGCAGGGGTTGCCCGCAGGGGTGCAGTTGCTCGGTGACTTTGGCGATGACATCGTTTTGGGTGTACAGTTCACTCAGGTCAATCTCTAGGGCGATGAAGTGCGTAGTCATAGCATAGCGGGAGTCACATAACAGCCAATATTGTGCCGCAGGAGGGCCGGTCACGCCATATCCTCGTAACAAACCTGCATAAAACCTACGTCCAAGAACCTAAGGAGCGGGAATTCTTAATTCAAGCTTTAATTCAAGACTTCCAGGGCTTTTTAACTTGCTCTTAATAGGGTCTAACCATCACTTTCCACTTCTTGTTCCGTCCAAAGCACTTAAAGAAAAGGTGAAGGAGACGTGAGGCGCAATCGAAGAAAAGCTTAAAAAAGCCTCTGTTTAGAACAAATGGATTACGGGTGCAGCGGATTAGAGATGCATTAGCACTAACATCAGCACTAAGTTGTTGGTGATCGCCCTATTGAGGTCGTCCTAATGCCCCGCCTTCAATTATTTCCACAGCATAGACTACGCCCATTAGCGGGCTTTTCCGACATCTATGTCGATCTTTAACCCAGTCTTTAAGTCGGTCTTCAAGATTGCTGCGGAATTTTTTAAGGGTAGCTGCGCCCTCAAAATTCAATCTTGGTCTCGGGGGCTTGGTACGGTGATTTTTGTACCCGACTGTCCGTTGTGCTAGATTTTAGTTCCTTGAATTGACGCAAAGGATACGAATACCTGTGATGTCACCTGCACGTTCCCCTGAGTCTCCACCTCACTATTCATTGCAACTTTCCCAGCGGGCCCGAGACATTAAGGAATCCCAAATTCGGGAGGCATCGCGGTACTGCGTTCAGTTTGGTGCCATCAATTTAGCCCAGGGGTTGCCGGACTTTGCTGCGCCTATCGACCTCAAAGCAGCCGCAGCCGAGGCGATCGCCCAGGATTACAACCAATACGCTGACACGTGGGGGTTGGCATCTTTGCGGGTGGCGATCGCCGACAAAATGCACCGGGAGCAGGGGGTTTCCATCGATCCCGACGGAGAAGTTACGGTGTGCTGCGGCGCTACGGAGGGTCTCAACCTTGCGCTCATGGCCCTCATCGATCCGGGCGATCGGGTGCTGGTATTCGAGCCCTTCTACGAAAATTACATCCCCAATTTGGCTACGGTGGGGGGGTGCCCCGTGTTCGTCACCCTACAGCCTCCAACATGGGACATTGACCCCGACGTTTTGCTCCCCCTATTCCAGCGGGGGTTGAGGGCCGTGATTCTCAACACGCCGGCGAATCCGACGGGAAAGGTATGGACTTTGGCAGAATTGCACCTCATTGCCGATCTGTGCGATCGCTTTGGCACGTACCTCATCACCGACGAAATTTACGAGTACATTCTCTACGGCGAAACCCACCACTGCGTCCTAAAAATCCCCCAGATGCGGGAACGGGCGATCGTGGTCAATGGCTTCTCCAAGACCTTTTGCGTCACTGGTTGGCGACTGGGTTACGCGATCGCCAACCCCCAACTCACCGCAGCGATGCGCCGGATCCACGACTTTCTGACCATCTGCGCACCCACGCCCCTGCAACACGCCGCAGTCACAGCCATGGGTTTTGGAGCTACCTACTTCGCTAACCTAGCGGCGGACTACCAACGCAAACGCGACATTCTGTTCCCTGTCTTGGCAAAAATCGGCCTGTCTCCGGTGCTGCCCAAGGGCGCTTACTACATCTGGACCGACAGCACGATCCTAGCGCCCGAAGCCAATGCTGCCGCCCTGCGTCTGGCCCGGGAAGCCAAGGTGGCGGCGGTACCCGGAAATTGCTTCTCCAACCCGGAGCGAACGCCAGTATCGGGGTTGCGGTTCTGCTTCGCCAAAAAAGACAGCACCCTCCAGGCGGCGGCGGAGCATCTCCTGCGGCTAGGGTGACGTACACTAGGTCAGGATCAAAACACATGGCTAGGAGGAAGAACAATGGACATCGACCAACAGGGCGCCGATGCAGTGGATCGGGCGATCGCCCAGGGACTCGATTTCGACGGCAGTGCCATCGATCCGCTCAAACTCAGCCTCTACCACGAAGTTATGGCCCTCGAAGCGGGGCGGCAGCGCAGCGGCGTTGTGAACACCATGCGATCGCGGATCGTGCGTATTGGCGCTAAGCACCTACCCCAGGAGCAACTCAATGCCAAGCTTTTGGCTGCGGGCTTCTCCCCCCTCAAGGACAAGGAGCTGGCGTTTTACTACGGCAAATAGAACCCCTAACGGCTCTGGGGCTGGCTTGGGGCAGAAAAAAGCAAGGGGAACTGCGTCGGATCAGTCCGTGGCGTGGTTGCATCGCACTCCCGCAGCCGAAACTCCTGCAGCGTTAGCTTGGTTCCTTCAAGGCGATGGCGCGTAAAAATGCCGCAGTCTCCCGGCCCGCGGAATTTCTGGAAATTCGTCACCACCTGGGTCATGGGGTCAAAGCTCGGCAGCCCCACCATCACCCGATCGGCCGCGGCAGTTACTCTTCCATCGGCGAAGTCTTCGTAGGGCACGGGCATCACCCGTGGCTCCCCAGCACTAGGTTCGTAGAGCACCCATTCAGTGACTGCCTGGTAGGCGGCCAGACGGCACACCACCAGCACCAGATAGCGGTTTTGCCCCAATCCGTAGACCTGATGCTCGTTATTGTCGAGGTCGGGCACAAAATCCCCATCGGACTGACACACCTTAAACCTTTGATAGTTGCGGCGCACATCATCAACGGGGGACACAAAGCGGGTCACCGCCTCCCGAACCACCGCCCCATCCGGGAGGGTAATCAGCAGTTGGGCCGGGGTATCTCCCCTCGGTGCCAGGAGTTGGTAGCGGACAGAACCCTTCTTCGTCTGGGCGATCGCCACAAATTCCCCCGGCGGCTGCCGTTCCTGTGGTAGTTCCAACTCCACCCCCGGGCTACCATCGCGGTTGCGGCTGCGATAGACCCCAGGTGTAGTCCCGCCCTCCGGAGCACCGCAAAAGGCCAGATCCACATTTTCGGTTTGGGCCAGGGCAATGAGGGGTTCCGACTCGCGACAGAGTGGCGGCAAAGCAGCCTTAGGTGGGGTTGGAGATGGGGGGGGCGTCACCGGAGTAGGAGTCGCAGATTCCGGGGGCACCGCTGGGGCGCATCCCCCCGCCATGACCAAGGGCAACAATCCTAGGATGAGGTAACGTAGCTTCATAATTAGGAGTGTCTGGGGTGGGGAGGAAGTACGATATAATTCTAAGTCATTGTCCAGAGCACGCCAGCATTCATGCCGTCGCCCACGTCCTCTCTGCGAAACTCATTTGCCCGCCTCGAAATTCGTCGGTTACAGGAATTGATTCCCCCCGAGTTGCAGGCCTGGGTTAAGGTGCTCAATGCCGACGGCGTGCGACCGCCCCTAATCACCTGCGAAGAAGCCGGGGGCGACGAGGTGGTCATCCTTGTGGATATGGTGCGCTGGGAGCGCCTGACCGAAGATCAGCGCAATCTGTTGCTGTGGCATGAGGTCGCCCGAATTCAGAACGACACCGTACCGAAGGATGGCTGGGAAATTGCCGCCCTTGCCATTGGGTTGGGGGGTGCCGTGGGAGAACTGTGGGTGCAGAACGGCATGCTCTTCATGGTGGCGATCGGGATCTGCGGTGTGGCTGGGTTTCAACTCTGGCGGCGGGGCACCAGCAAAAAAGACATTAAGAATCTTATAGAGGCCGATAGGGGTGCAATCCGCCTCGCGACCCGTCAGGGCTACGCCCTACCTATGGCCTACAAGAGCATGGGAACCGCCCTTAAAACTCTGCTGCAAGAAAACCCCCGGGGGCGCAATCGCATGATTTTGGAGAAGAGGCTGGAAGCATTGCGGGCAGAGGCGGCAAAGGCACGCCGAGAGTACGAATCTCGAGAATCACGAACCTAGCCATGACGCCCCTATCTGCTGCAGAGCTGCAGTCGCTGTTGCAAGAAGCACTGGAGGTCACCGTCGTGGAGGTAACCGATCTTAGCGAACAACACCGGCACCATCGGGGTGCCAAGCAGTCTGGGGGCGGGCATTACGCAGTACTGCTTGTTTCACCGCTGTTTGTAGGCAAAACCACCATGCAGCAGCATCGCCTAGTCTATCAAGCACTCCAAACCGAAATGGGGCAGCGCATCCACGCCCTATCGTTGCAAACCTACGCCTCTCCTGACTATGCCTCGCGATCGCGAACCGGCAATTAGTTTGTGGCTTTACCACCTTTTTAAGTGGTCGGTGGTCAGTCCCTCGCTCCATGTCCTCTTCCAGGGGCGCATCCACGGGGCAGAGCAGGTACCCCACCGGGGGGGAATGGTGGTCGTAAGCAACCACGCTAGCGACTTCGACCCACCTTTAGTGGCCAGTGCCGTGGGACGACCTGTGGCTTTTATGGCCAAAGAGGAGCTATTTCGAATTCCGGTATTGCGGGAAGCCATTCGCCTTTACGGCGCCTACCCCGTAAAACGGGGAGCGGGCGATCGCCAAGCCCTCAAGAGTGCCCTACAGTTCCTCGATCGGGGTTGGGCAACGGGCATTTTTCTGCAGGGTACCCGCACTGCCGATGGCCGCATCACCGATCCAAAATTAGGGGCTGCCCTGATCGCTGCTAAAAGGCAGGTGCCTCTTCTTCCCGTATGCATTTGGGGTACCCATGGCATTTTACCCAAGGGCGGCAAACAACTTCGCCTCCATCCAGTAACCATCCGTATCGGTGCCCCCATACCTCCTCCGGCAGAGGGCGATCGCCATTCCTTAGAGTCAACAACGCAGGAGTGTGCCGCTATCATCAACGCCTTTCATGAACTCGGGCGCTGATTGGTCTCCCCAAGAAGAAAGTTGGAGCCAAGCACCCATGCAAAAAAGCACTCCCGTTTCCCTTCTACGCGGATAAAAAGAATCGAAAACAGGAATGAGCGAATTCCATCCCAGTCTTTGCTCTCAGCAGACTGGGTCAGGGAATCCTTCGCCTAGCCTCTTACAAATGCCGTCAAATTCTCCCCATGAAAACCGATTCCATCTTCTACCGCCTCTTTCAGGAATACCCCGCTGCCTTCTTTGAGGTGCTCGGTCAGCCGGGAGAAGTCGCCCAAAACTACACCTTCACCTCCGTGGAAGTGAAACAAACCGCTTTCCGCCTGGATGGGGTCTTTGAGAGCCGTACGCCTGAACTTCCAACCTACTTCATAGAAGTGCAATTCCAGGAAGATCGGCGTTTCTACGATCGCGCCCTGCCTGAGATC
>DBAX01000129.1 GCA_002291895.1 Cyanobacteria bacterium UBA999 | reverse complement strand
CGTCAGCGCTGCCCGCCCCTCCTCCTCCCAACCCCGCCGCCCCCCGTGGGGGCAGCAGCACACCGGATGAGGTGGCCATTCGCAATATCGCCGAACTGTTCCAGGGAGAGGTGGTGGTTTTAGAGCAGCCAGAACCTTCGCCCGATCGCCCGGCTTAACATTTGGCCAAAGAGGGGGGATGGGGCCGCCCAAGACGTATCCTAGGGCTGAGGTTCACGTATCGGGAAGGCGCTATGCGGTTGGGAATTTTAGCCTCGGGCAGTGGCAGCAATATGGAGGCGATCGCCCAAGCCATTGCCGATCAGCGCCTGAGGGGAGAGATTGCCGTTGTGATCTATAACGAACCCGATGCCTACGTCCAGCACCGCGCTGCGGTTCGCCAGATTCCCGTGGTTTACCGCAATCACAGGCTCTACGGCAGCCGGGAAGCCCTCGACCAGGAATTGCTCGGCGTGCTGCGGGCCCATGGCGTCGATTTGGTGCTGATGGCTGGCTGGATGCGCATTGTCACCCCGGTACTGATCCAGGGATTTCCCCAGCGGATTTTAAACATCCACCCCAGCTTGCTGCCTAGTTTTCGTGGCATGCACGCCATTCAGCAGGCCCTCGACTACGGCGTTAAAATCACTGGCTGCACGGTGCATGTGGTGGTTCCGGAGGTGGATGCGGGACGGATCCTAGCCCAGGCAGCGGTTCCCATCCTGCCCGATGACACCCTCCACAGCTTGCAACTGCGGATTCAAGCCCAGGAGCATCGCATCTATCCCGAGGCGATCGCCGAGTACCAACACCTGCTCTCTGCATCCCATGTCCCAATTTAGACCCCCCTTGGCAGCCATCCTGCGGGCCCGCCTTTCCCATTCCGTAGCCCTTGGGGTTTTCCTCAGCATTTTGGTAATTGAGGGCATCATTTTCGTTCCCTCCTACTTGCGCCGCGAGCGTGAAATCCTGGCCCTCAAACAAGACCTGGTTACCGCCAAGTTGTGGGGCGCATCGCAACAGGGTGCAGGCGCAGTCCGTTCCCCCGAGGCTACCGCGGCTGCCATGGGGCAATTGGGTGCCATCGACGGCATCATGGGCTGGCGGATCTACGACCAAAACCGCCAACTCCTGGCCGAGTCTGCCCAGGGAAAAAAACCAGAATTCTTTCCCGTCCGGATCCCCCAGGGAACCTACGACGACTGCCTGGAGGTCAACCAACTGCGGATTATGAATCCCGTGCCACCCTGGACGGCGATCGCCGGTTGGGATGGCCCCTATTTCGATATGCTGTGCGAGGTGCGGGGCGGCAGTCCGGGGCATTTTCTGGCAATTCGCATCGACGGGACGCCGATCACCCAGGAGCTGTGGAACTTCGGCTGGCGGATCAGCGGGCTAGTGGTGGTGATTTCCCTTTTTGTCACGGGCACGGTGATTGTGGTGCTCTGGAGGCTGGTGATCGAGCCCATCCTGCGCCTCCGGGGGGATTTACTCCTGGCTAAGGTGGCAATTCACAACGCGGACCTCGAACAGGAGTTTTGCCAGGCGACCCGCGCCCGCCGCGATGAACTGGGGGATCTGTCCCGCTCGTTTGAGGATCTTTACCACGCGGTTACCACCGAATTTACCGCCCGCAAGGCGGCCGAAGCCCTGGCGATCGCCCAGCAGGAAACCTCGGAGCGGCTGTTGTTAAACATTTTGCCGGCGATGATTGCCGAGCGCCTCAAGCATGGCGAGGAGATTATTGCCGATGGTTTTGCCGAAGCCTCGGTGCTGTTTGCTGACCTGGTGGACTTTACGAATTTGGCCGGGCGCACGGATCCTGTGGCCCTAGTGCGCACCCTCAATGAAATTTTTTCCCAGTTTGACGAACTCACCAGCCAATTGGGGCTAGAAAAAATCAAAACCATTGGCGACGCCTACATGGTGGTGGGCGGCTTGCCCCAGCCCTGCGGCGACCATGCGGAGGCGATCGCCGATATGGCCCTGGGGATGCAAAGGGTCATGACCGAATACCGCAGCCCTGCGGGAGAGCACTTTAGGTTGCGCATTGGCATCCACATCGGGGCGGTGGTGGCTGGGGTGATTGGCAAGCGCAAATTCATCTACGACCTGTGGGGGGATGCGGTGAATGTTGCCAGCCGGATGGAATCCCAGGGGGTTCCCGAGCAGATCCAGATTTCTGAGGCGATGTACCTGCGGCTCAAGGAAACGTTCCTCTGTCAGTCCCGGGGGGCGATCGCCATTAAGGGCAAGGGGGAAATGCACACCTATTTTTTATTGGGGCGGCGGTGAATTCCCTGACATTCCGCTACCATAAAGGCATTTCCGTTCCAGTTGTCCCCCATGTCCACGTTTCCTAGCTTGAGCAGTGCCGAAATTCGCACCAAATTTTTGGAGTTTTTCGCAGCGCGATCGCACCAGATTCTCCCCAGCGCTTCCCTGGTGCCCAGCGATCCTACGGTACTGCTCACTATCGCTGGCATGCTTCCCTTCAAACCAATCTTTTTGGGGCAACAGGAGCCCGAATTTCCCCGAGTAACCACCAGCCAAAAGTGCATCCGCACCAACGATATTGAAAATGTCGGACGGACTGCCCGCCACCATACTTTTTTTGAGATGCTGGGCAACTTTAGCTTTGGCGATTACTTCAAAGCCGAAGCCATTGCCTGGGGTTGGGAACTGGTAACGACGGTTTTTCACCTGCCGCCGTCGCAATTGGTGGTCAGCGTTTACCACGACGACGATGAATCCTTTGCCCTCTGGCGCGATCGCATCGGTATTCCCGAGCAGCGCATCCAGCGGATGGGGGACGACAACTTCTGGAGTTCGGGCCCGACCGGCCCCTGCGGCCCCTGCTCCGAAATTTACTACGACTTCTATCCCCAGGAAGGCGATGCTGCCATCAATCTGGAAGATGATCGCCGGTTTTTGGAGATCTACAACCTGGTATTTATGGAGCTAAACCGCCACAGCGATGGTTCCCTGGTGCCGTTGCAGAAGCAAAACATCGACACGGGCATGGGTTTGGAGCGCATGGCCCAGGTGTTGCAGGGGGTGCCCAACAACTACGAAACCGACGGACTGTTCCCCCTGATCAAACTGGCCAGCGAACTGGCGGGCATTACCTACCATCGCAGCGAGGAACCGGTCAAAACTTCCCTTAAGGTGATTGGCGACCACACCCGGGCGGTGGTGCATTTGGTGGCCGACGGCGTGCTGCCGAGCAATGTCGGGCGGGGCTACGTGCTGCGGCGGTTGGTGCGGCGGTTGGTGCGGTCTGGACGAATGCTGGGGCTGACCTTTCCGTTTATTACCCACGTGGCCCAGGAGGCGATCGCCCAGGGAGCCTGCGCCTTTCCCCAACTCCAGACCCAAGCTGCGGGCATCCTGACGGAACTGGAGCGGGAGGAGGAACGGTTTCTCCAGACCCTTGAGCGGGGCGAAAAGATCCTCACCGATATTCTGCACAACCCCGCCGCCGCCCGCGATCGCCGGGTGACGGGCATGGATGCCTTTGTGCTCTACGACACCTACGGCTTCCCCATTGAACTCACCGAAGAAATTGCCGCCGAACAGGGATTCACCGTTGATCGGGCGGAATTCCACAGCGAGATGGAAAAGCAAAAGCTGCGCTCCAAGGAAGCCCACGAAACTATCGATCTCCTCGCTGGCGATACCCTAGAAACCCTGCTAGCGGAGGTGCCCACCACGGAATTTACCGGTTATGCCACCCTGGTCGATGGGGGCAGCGTTGTGGCAATTCTCCAGGGAGAGGAGCGCATCGCCCTAGCGGAGCCGGGCAGTGCGGTGCAGATCCTTTTAGATCGCACCCCCTTCTACGGCGAATCCGGCGGACAGGTGGGGGATCGGGGGCTGCTGGTCACCGTAACTGGGGCGATCGCCACCGTCCATGATGTGCAAAAAAAATCCGGCTATCACCTGCACCAGGCGACCCTTACGGCGGGAACCCTGCACCTAGGCGATCGCGTTGCAGCCCGGGTAGCGACTTCCGAGCGGCGACGGATTCAAGCCCACCACAGCGCCACCCACCTGCTGCAAGCCGCCCTCAAAAAGCTCGTCGATCCCAACATTGCCCAGGCCGGCTCCTTGGTAGATGGTGATCGCCTGCGGTTTGATATCAACTTTGGCCGGGCCCTGACCGCGACCGAACTGCAGGAGGTGGAAGCCCTCGTCAATACCTGGATTCGCGAAGCCCATCCCGCCCAGGTAGCCACCCTGCCCATCGCCGAAGCCAAGGCCCGGGGGGCGATCGCCATGTTTGGGGAAAAGTACGGAGCCGAAGTGCGGGTGATTGACTTCCCCCAGGTTTCCATGGAGCTCTGCGGGGGCACCCACGTGGGCAACACCAACGAAATTGGCGTCTTTAAAATCATTGGCGAAATGGGAATCTCGGCCGGCGTGCGCCGCATTGAAGCCGTCGCCGGGCAGGCAGTGCTCCCCTACCTCGCCGTGCGGGAAGCCGTCGTTCGGGAACTTGGCGATCGCTTCAAAGCCCGCCCCGAAGAACTCATCGACCGGGTTACCGCCCTGCAACAGGAACTCAAAAACAGCCAGAAGCACCTGGAAACCCTCCAAAAGCAGCTCGCCATTCTCAAATCCGATGCCCTCATCGCCCAAAGCGAATCCCTCGGCCCGTTCCACCTCCTCGTAGCCGAACTCGAACACGTCGATGCCGACTCCCTCAAAACCGCCGCCGAGCGCCTCCAAGCCAAACTGGGGGATGGCGGTGTCGTTGTCCTTGGTTCCATTCCCGAACCCGACAAGGTTTCCTTGGTTGCCGCCTTTGGTAAGGGTGCCATTGCCCAGGGACTCCACGCCGGCAAGTTCATTGGTGCGATCGCCCAGCAGTGTGGGGGTGGGGGTGGGGGTCGCCCCAACCTAGCCCAGGCTGGGGGCAAGGATCCTAGCCAGCTATCCGCCGCCCTAGCCGCCGCCCGCCAGCAATTGCAGCACCACTTAGCCCCCGCCTCCTAGGAATGGCTCTCCTTCAGGCTGGGACGGCTCCGAGGTGGAATGCCGTCGCTCCAGAATGACTTTGGCTGGTTCCAAGGCAAAAGTTTGCGATTCCAGAGCAAAGGTGCGTCATTCCAAAATGCTTTTTAGGCATTCCAGGGCAGCGGTTGATCCTTCTCAAAAGGCTTTGGCTGATTCCCCAATGCCCTTGGGCGACGCCCGACCGATGATGAAGGATTCTGGAGTGAAGGTTTGTCATTCTCTAGTGCCCGTTGGCAGTTCCAGGAAAACCTGAAGCACTTCCAGCAGGAACCTAGGTAATTCCAAAGTGAGTGCTTGTGATTCCAGAGAAACTTTGTGCGGTTCCAGAGCAAAAGTTTATGGTTCCAGAATCACCTTAGGCGATTCCAGTCCAGCGATGGAGGGTTCTGGGGTGAAGGTTTCTAATTCCAGAATGACCTTTAATGACTCCACGGCGGCGGTGAACGACTGCAAGATAACCGTGATGATTCCGGGCAGTGGTATGGCAATTGCCGATTTGGTTGGAGCGATTTTGGCGCGACCCTGCTTAGCCAAAGGGGAAATGTGCGTTCTAGAGGGACTTCGGCGATTTCCTATCCGTGGTTCGCAATTCTAGCGCCACCTAAAGCTGTTGCCCGCGCTCCTGCACTGTGGGAGACGCTGGTTTGTCTTGGGATTATTTCTAAAGATTGCCTGATTGCCCTCAAGCTCAAGGGCAGGGGTTGAATATGGGTGACCTGGGATTCGAACCCAGAACCAGCGGATTAAGAGTCCGATGCGCTACCGTTGCGCCAGTCACCCAATCAAATCAGCGGGTACCTACTTTACCAAAACCAAACCCAAGTTGGAAAGTAGCAGTTCAAAATCAAAGTGCTCTGCCATCATCTCCCGGATGCACTGCACCTTGATCCCCTCGTGCAGGCGCACCTGTCCCAAGCAGTTGGTAATTGTCCCCACTGTTGCCAGGGTATCGCGCCCCACGAACAGCACCGGTACCCCCAACTCCCGCGCCCGCTGCTGTACCTCCTCGGCCATGAAGGGTTGCCCCGTCAAAATCAGGCAACTGGTCGAGGTTTCTAGGGCGGCTAGTTGCAAATCCAGGCGATCGCTGCCGGTCACCACCACCTTGTTGTAGGAACGGCGGAAAAAGTTGAGGGCTGAGTTCACATCCATGGCCCCGATTTTTAGCTCTTCCACCATGAGGTCGTCCAAGCTGATTTGGTCGCTGGCGTACATTACCTTGGCATCCAACTGCTGGATTAACTCCGCCACACTGACGCTCTTAAGGATGCGATGATCGGGCATCAGCGCAAAAACGGTAATCCCCCGAGATTCCAGACACTGCCGCAAAACGATCACTGTCTCCCTGTATTCGTCCATAGGGATGTCGTTGATCACAACCCCTAGAAGGCGATCGCCGAGGCGCTTCTTGGCCATCAGCAAGTGCTCCACGGTCAGAAGGGAATGGAAGCGCGCTACCAGCAAAATCGGCGCGCCCAAACAATCTGCCATCTCCCCCAAAGACAGACCAAACAGCGCCCCCTCCGCCGTATTGGCAGGGGCCTCCACAAGGGTAAGATCGCCGTGGCGGTGCCCATGGTACTGCCGCAGCAGGTCGCCATAGTCCGTGGTGTCTTGCCCCAACAACCGCCGCTGGAAGATGTGGCGATCGAGTTGCAGGAGGGTGGGGCGCAGGGCTTCCGGGGATAGCCCCAGGGTTTGGGTAATAAAACTCACATCCGCTTCTTCGCTTTCTGCAACCTCGGGCAAATCACGGGAAAGAAATGTCCCTATGGGCTTGCCATACCCCACCTCAAAACCAAGGGCTTGGAGATGAAACGCCAGACCCAAGACGGTAGCAGATTTCCCACTGCCTGCCCGTGTCGAACCAATGAGCAAGTGTCGCATAGCAGTCGCGTTAAACGGTTGCCTCCTAGTGTACGCCTAGACCTGAGCCAAAAACATCGGTTCTTTGCCACAGGGCGACGCCGCCCCACAACCCCGCGTCATTGGAAACTACCTGCACCCTCGGGGGGAGCGGATGGGTAACCAGCCGGCTGTTGCCGCCACCGATGTAGAGCATGTCGTAGTTAAACAACGTATCCAAACTGGCGATCGCCCGATCGAGGGCCTGCCGCCAAGCCTGCTCCCCGAGGGCGGCTAGTCCCGACTTACCCAGCCACTTCTCGTAGGTGCGGTTGTCTTGCCACAGGTGCTGCCCCAACTCCAGATTGGGAATGAGGACCCCCTGCCAAAACAGTCCGGAGCCAAAGCCTGTCCCGAGGGTAATGACCAACTCCAATCCCTTTCCGGCGATCACCCCTAGACCCTGCACGTCCGCATCATTGGCCAGCCGCACGGGCAGTCCTGTCTTTTCCCGGAGCACCGCAGCTAAGGCAAAGCCATTCCAGTCGGGGTGTAAATTAATAGCGTTGTGGGTGATGCCGTGGCGCACCACTCCAGGAAATCCCACTGCCAAACAGTCGCCCCCGAGCTGCCGCACCACATTCAGCAAAACGGGCAGCACCGCCTTGGGGGTGGCAGGATGGGGGGTTGGTACCTTGAGCACGGGCGATCGCCCCTCTCCCCCCAACGCAAAGACCCCAGCCTTGATATGGGAGCCGCCAATATCCATCGCCAAGACCGTTGTTGCTTCCGCCATCCCAACTCCTAAAAAAAACTTCCTCCATGATGAAGGAAGTTTGGCAATCTATTGACAGTATCTAGGCAACTTCTGCCCAGCACTCTCGACGTGCGGCTAGCTGATCCATTCGGGTACGGCTTCTTCCTTGGTGTTCGTCCGCCGTTCCAAGGTTTGCCGCTCAAAGCGCATGTGGATCGAACGGTTCTGCTCACCGTCCGCGGCCACCGCAAAGATCGGGTAGTCGATGATGCCATCCTGGAAGGACATGTGGTAGCGGAACGTACCATCGGGATTGAGTTTGATTGGCTTGCCGCCGATGGTCACCGTAGCATCGGGCTCCGTGGCACCATAAACGATCAATTCTGCATCGGCCACCAGCCAAAACTGCCGGGGACGCGCCGGAATTGCCGACTCGGAAAACATTCCCATGCCCGAAGCAAACATGCCGACACCGGAATAGTTGATGCCCACTCCTGAGGCACTCAGAGCACCAGCGGCGGGAATCGTCCCAACTTCCGCCATCATGCCAATTCCCGAGGGCAGGGAAAAGGAACTGAGGGATTCAGCCATCAGCCCCGCTCCAGACATCTGTATGGAACCGTAGAGGGAGCCAGATACACGCTGGACCTCGGCGATCCGTGCCATGTTAAACATCTCGTCGTAGGAGGTGTCGTGGGTTTGGCGCACGGCGGGTGCCACCTTTTGGCTGGGGGGCACCAGGGTGAAGAGGGTCTGCCCCTTGAGGGACTGTTCCCAGGGGACGGTAATGAAGTGATCCTCCACCCAGTCGGACGGAAACATGGGGGGCACGCGCACGATCGCCGAACGGCAGAGGGGCAGCCAACGTCCATCGGCGCAGCGGTAACCCAGTTCCACCGCATAGTCGCGATCGCTGATGGGAATGGGAAGGTACCACTCCCGGGCCAATTCGTCACATTGGTATTCTTGAACACTATTGGCCGCTTGGGTAGCGAGGTCGATTTCCGTCGCATCGTAGAGACGCAGCGCCAACTGCTGTCCCCCTTGGCGGCGGCGAAGTTCCTTCTGCTCGTTGGGAACATCCCAGTAAACATAGGTCCACTGGGGATCGCGGGGCAAAAGTACAATCTGGCTTTCGCCATAGCCCCCAGGAATCTCCTTGAGCGTGCTGTCTACAGCAGCTAGGGATTCCGCCGTTGGTTCTTCGCTACCAACATTAAACTTTGATGCTTCCACGGCTTCCTGTGCCTCCGATTTTGTTAGATGAACGCGAGAATTTTCGGCAGTTTGTGCGACCTTAATGGCGTTGAGCAGTTGGGACTTCCGCATACGGCTGTAGCGGGAAATCTCTAGCTCCGCAGCTACCTTACGCAACTGACGTAAGGTCATCTCTTCTAAGGGTGGTCGTTCCTTCGCCATAACTACCTCCGGTGAGTTATCGATCCCTTGCGATCTTTAAGTGATCTTCTTTGCCACGACCCCAAGTGCCCAAGGAACCTACTAGCCCTGCTGCAACTTATAGTTCCCTGGAGAACCAAAGGGGACATGTCATCAAACGTTCACACTACAGGCATGAATGTTGAATGTCTCTATTTTTGTGCTCTGGTGGGGAATGGTCAATCCTTGCGATCGCCCAAGTCGCGCTATTTTTAAGCCTATCTACAGGATCGAACCCGACCGAGGGCAACTAGGGCAAGGACTTCAAGTAATGTCACAAAATCATAACACTGTTATTAAATTCTGACAAACGCGCAACAGCTGATCCCCACAGGGGATCGATCCCTACTCCCCCCCCCACAGGTGTGGCATCGCGGCCGAAACGTCCTAAGATAAAAAAAACTTACTAATAATAAAAAACTATGCTTGGACGCCGCACCTTTATCCTGTTGACTTTGGGGATCATCCTGTGGTTCGGTGGCTGGGGCAATGCGCCTGCTGCCGCCGGGTTGCTGACGCGGAACCGCGAAAATGTCATCAGTACCAAAGAACTCCGCGAAACCCTAAACGCAGGACTGACAGGAAACTTTGAAAAGGATACGCTCATGGTGATCGGGGCCCTTCGGGATACCCTTGCCCTAGCCGATGGGGATGCCCAAAAACCAGCCGCTGTGACCGATGCCCGCTATAAAATCAGCGCCTACGCCTCCCGGTACCGTGCTGACCCCGAAAAGTCTGGATTGTACTCCTACACAACCATGCGCACGGCCCTCAATTCCCTTGCCAGCTATTACAACAGCACTGCGCGCCGTTCGGTGCCCGATAAAGTTCGCGATCGCGTCCTTGTGGAATTGCAGCGGGCGGAGACTGCGATCGGACAGGGGCGTTAGTTGCACACCCTAGCCGAAGTTCTTGCCCCGTTTGAAGGGGAGGGGCTCGTAACCAAAGTTGCCACGATGGTTCCCGAGGAATCGTGGGAGAGGGTCAGCTCGGCGGTTTTGGGATTGGCGATGCGCTTTGCCCATTCTGGTATCGTCATGAGCCAGGGTTTGCCCATGACGCCACTGCCCCTTGAATCCTTTACTTGGTGGTTGTTTGCGGCTAATCCTGCGGTTCTTTTACCCCTGCAACAGCAATTGCCCCAAACGGCCCAGGTGGTGTGGTTGGGGCAGGAGGAGTCCTTAGCGCCGGAGCGGTTTTTAATTCTGCTGAGTGATCGCTTCGCTTGGTTGCAAATGACGACCGTAGATACCCTTTGCTTTACCCTTCACCCCCAGCCGGTTCTTGCGGCCCAACAGTGGTTGAATCGCCGGGTTGCTACGGAGTCCCAGGTACGGTTGCTGTCCCAGCACCAGCAGGCGTTTCCCCCACCCCCGCCGCCCTACGAGGTCATGGCGACCTTGGCAGGACTGTGGTTGGACATCAGCATTGGACAGGAAGTGCTGGTTCCAGATCTGTCGGAGGCGGACATTCTGCGCGCCATGACCCACGAGGTGCGCACGCCCCTAGCCACCATTCGCACGCTGATCCGTTCGATCCTAAGGCGCTTGATCGACTCCGAATTGCGGCAGCGGCTGGAACAGGTAGACCGGGAGTGCTCCCAGCAAATCGATCGCTGCAATCTGATTTTTGCGGCCGTCGGGGGCTCCCCAGCGGGGGCGATCGCCCCAGAACCCACCGCAATTCACGAACTGCTCCATAGCATGGCAATCCCTTGGCAAGCAGAAGCGGCCCAGCGTCATCTGCCATTTGCCTTTGAAATGCCCGTGAGTCTGCCGTTGGTGTTCAGCAACGCCGCCCTACTGCGTCAGATTCTCAACAATCTCATGGAACGGATCCTGCGAGGCCTGCCCGACCAGAGTCAGGTTATTCTCAAAGTGCACCCGGCTGGCCCCTACGTGAAACTTCAATTCCACATTCGCCTAGGACATTCGTCGTCCTTGCCCCTGCAAGCCATCCGCTCTTGGTTGATGCTCCAGCCCGATACGGGAACTTTGAGCCTGAGCCTACCCACAACGAAATCCCTACTGCGCTCCATTGGGGGACACCTTACGGCCCGCAGCTATGCCGATGCCCAGGAACTGATTACGATTTTTTTACCCCAGGTCAATTATGGCTAAGCTGATCCAGTGGTACCCCGGACATATAGCCAAGGCGGAGAAGCACCTCCAAGAGCAACTCAAGCTGGTTGATGTCATTATCGAGGTGCGTGATGCCCGCATTCTCCAGTCCAGCCACCACCCTAGGGTCAAGCAGTGGGTTGCCAACAAGGGACACATCCTGGTGTGTAACCGCGTAGATATGATTCCCCCTACGGTGCGATCGCGCTGGCAGCAATGGTTCCTATCCCAACAGCAGTTAGCCTACTTTGCCAATGCCCAGTCGGGAACGGGTGTGCGGGAGATTCTCAAAGCTGCCCAGGTAGCTGGACAGCAAATCAACATTCGCCGACAGCAACGGGGTATGCTGCCTCGCCCAGTGCGTGCCGCAGTGATCGGTTTTCCCAATGTCGGTAAATCTGCCCTGATCAATCGCCTACTCAACCGTCGCGTAGTGGCAAGTGCCAATCGCCCTGGGGTTACCCGTCAGTTGCGCTGGGTGCGCATCTCGGAGGAAATCGAGCTGCTCGACACGCCGGGGATCATACCTCCCCTCCTAGAAGACCAGGAAGCAGCGGTCAAACTAGCTATCTGCGATGACATCGGTGACGCCGCCTACGATACGGTTTTGGTTGCCGCAGAGGCGATCGCTCACCTGACCAAGCTCGTAGCCAACCTAGGAGAGCGATACCACCTCAACCCCCAGGACAGCCAAGGAGGTTTGGCCTATCTCCACGATCTGGCAGGTACGGATGCCTACCAAGGAAACCTAGAGCGGGTTGCCCGCCAAGTGCTGCACGATTATCGCCAGGGCAGACTAGGGGCGATCGCCCTAGAGCCCGAGCCACCTACCAACGCAGAAGGTTGAACTGCTCCATGTCCACCGTATCGCGGCTGCGGTAGATTGACAGAACAATAGCTAGCCCAACAGCGGCTTCCGCTGCAGCGACAGTGATCACAAATACGGCAAAAACCTGTCCCCGCAGATTGCTCGAATCGAGAAAATCAGAGAAAGCCAAAAGGTTCAAATTCACGGCATTGAGCATTAATTCCACGGACATCAGCACCCGCACCGCGTTGCGGCTGGTAATGAGACCGTAGATGCCAATGCAAAACAGGGATGCCGCAATGATTAAAAATGCATCAAGTGTCATGGTGTCTTTCCTAAATGCTAGCTTTCTCTTTTGGGCGCTCCAGGAGTTCTAGGTTCTCGGACATGCCTAGGCCGGAGGGTTGGATATCCGGCAGCATTTCCCGCCGAGCCAGAATAATGGCTCCAATCAGTGCCACGAGCAGCAGCACGGAGGCCAACTCAAAGGGAAGCAAGTAATCAGTGAAGAAATGTTGCCCCAACTTCACCATGGTTGAAGGCACAGAGGCGATCGGGCGAACTCCCCATTCCGTAGTGGTTACGGTCACGCTCAAAAGCACGAACAGCCCAACGCATACGATCGCCGTGACAATATTGCGCACAATACCCAACTTGATGGGCTGATAGGGTTGACGCTTGTTGACAAGCATGATGGCAAACAGGATGAGCACGTTGACGGCCCCGACGTAAATGAGCACCTGAGCCGCAGCAACAAAGTCGGCATTGAGCAACAGGTACAGTCCTGCCACACTGATAAAACACGCACCTAGCAAAAACGCTGCGTAGACAATGCTAGGCAGGAGCACCACGCCCATGGCTGATGCAGTAAGCATTGCCGCCAAAACAATCAGCGAGACTACCTGAACTCCTTCCCCTAAATTCATGCTTCCGTACCTTCCTTAGATTCAGCCATTAACTCTTCGGGGCGCTGGCCGGCACGCCGCTGGCGATGGTCAACTTGGTGTCCTTCCATGGCGCCCTTGGGCAAATAGGCCAGCTCTCGGATCGGGGTCACAAGGGGATCTTCGGTCACCTTTGTGGGGAGACGTCCGAGGGCCACACTATCAAAATTCAACTCGTGGCGGTCGTAGGTGGACAGGTCGTATTCTTCCGTCATGGAAAGGGCATTGGTCGGGCAGTATTCTACGCAGTTGCCGCAGAAGATACATACGCCAAAATCGATGCTGTAGCTCTTTAGTTCCTTTTTTTTGTATTCCGAATTGAACTTGTAGTCCACCACAGGCAGGTTGATGGGGCACACCCGCACACAAACCTCGCAGGAAATGCATTTGTCAAACTCAAAGTGAATGCGCCCACGGAACCGTTCCGAAGGGATCAACTTTTCATAGGGGTATTGCACTGTGATCGGGCGTCGCCGCATGTGGTCGAATGTAACGCCCATGCCCTGACCGATGTACTTGGCTGCTTGGACAGCATCCTTAGCGTAGGCACCAACTTTGCTTAAAAATTTCAACATTGCTTAGCCATTACCTCAATAACTTAATGAGCAAAGAACTAGCCCCCAAACCAGCTTGGTAATGCCAGCTTGAGTGCAGCAGTGAGCAAAAGATTGAACAAACCAATGGGGAGAAGAAACTTCCATCCAAGATCGAGCAACTGATCGATGCGCACCCGAGGCACGCTCCAACGCAATAAAATTGCCGTGAAGACAAAGAAGTACGTCTTCAATAGAATTGCCGTAATTCCCAGCATGGCAGTAATAATTTGCCACCAAGCGGTACTCGGTGCAATGCCCAACATGTCCCCGACTTGGTCTATGGGAAAAGGAAGCTCCCACCCGCCAAGGTAAAGGATGGATACCAACATGCCAGCCAGCACTAAGTTGGCGTAGGAGCCACCGTAGAAAAGGGCAAAGCGCATGCCGGTGTACTCAGTTTGATACCCTGCCACCAGCTCTTCCTCCGCTTCGGGAAGGTCGAAGGGTAACCGCTCACATTCGGCAAGGGCAGCAATCACGAAAATCACAAAACCGATTGGCTGGCGCAGGATATTCCAGGAGAGCAGACCGTAGTCCGCCTGCTGGGAAACGATGTCTATGGTGCTCAGGCTGTTGGACATCATCGCGATCGCCAAGGCCGCCAAGGCGAGGGGAATCTCATAGCTGATGGACTGAGCCGCAGCACGAAGCCCACCCAGGAGGGAATATTTGTTGTTGGAAGCATAGCCGGCCATGAGTAGACCAATGGGGGCAATGCTGGAGATCGCAATGACAAAAAAGATCCCAGTGCCAATGTTGGAAATCAGCAAATTCTGCCCGAAGGGTACAACCAGGAAGCACAAAAAGACGGAAATGAAGACAATGGCTGGGCCAAGGGTGTAAAGCAGGGGATCGGATTTCGCTGGCGGCGTGCCCTGCTTGATGACCAACTTGGCCACGTCTGCAACGGGGATAAGTATGCCAAAGGGCCCAGCATATTCAGGACCGATACGCTGCTGCGCCGCCGCCGATATTTTTCGCTCTAGCCAAGTACACACGAGAGCCCCGACGGTGACGACAAGCACAATCAAGATCATCGGTAGGGGCATCCAAATAGCCTTAGCTGCTCCGGAGGAAAGGCCTGCTCCCGTAAGCACCTCGACGAGCGATCGCTGCAAATCAATGCCACCCATTATCGATCCACCTCACCCATAATGATATCCACGCTGCCAAGGATTGCCATGATGTCGGCAATTTTCATGCCCCGAACCAGTTGGGGTAATACCTGCAAGTTGATGAATCCCGGTGGACGGATCTTCCAGCGCCAGGGGAAGACATTGTCTTCGCCAATGAGGTACACCCCTAATTCACCCTTTGGAGCTTCTACCCGAACGTAGTGCTCTCCCGAAGGAACCTTGAATGTGGGGGACGGTTTTTTGCTGATGAATTGATAATCCATGGAGTTCCATTCACTTTTGGGCCCTGCCTGCATGCGTTGGGCTTCCAGGTTCTCGTAGGAGCCGCCGGGCATCTGCTTGAGGCACTGGAGCACCATCTTAGTCGACTCCCGCATCTCGCGAACCCGCACGAAATAGCGCGCCAGGCAATCGCCGCCGGTATCCCATTGCACGTCCCAATCCAATTCATCGTAAAGCTCGTAGTGGTCTACTTTGCGAAGATCCCACTTGATGCCAGAACCCCGCAGCATGGGCCCAGACAGTCCCCAGTTGATCGCCTCTTCGCGACCGATGGTGCCTAGTCCCTCAACGCGCCGTCGAAAGATAGGATTGTTGGTCACCAGGCGTTCGTACTCGTCAACCATGGGTAAAAAGTAGTGGCAAAAGTCTTCGCACTTGTCTACCCAGCCGTAGGGTAAATCCGCAGCAACGCCGCCAATGCGGAAATAGTTGTGCATCATCCGCATGCCCGTAGCAGCTTCAAACAGGTCGTAGATCATCTCCCGTTCGCGGAACACGTAAAAGAACGGAGTCTGAGCGCCGATGTCTGCCACAAAGGTGCCGAGCCAAAGGAGGTGGGAAGCAATCCGGCTAAGCTCCAGCATGATCATCCGAATGTAGCTAGCACGGCGGGGAACGGGCACATTAGCCAACTTCTCGGGGGCGTTGACGGTAATGGCCTCGGTAAACATCGTCGCCAAGTAATCCCAGCGGGTGACGTAGGGCAAATACTGGATGATTGTGCGATTTTCGGCGATTTTTTCCATTGAGCGGTGCAAGTAGCCCAGCACAGGCTCGCAGTCAACGACATTCTCGCCGTCGAGGGTAACAATTAACCTCAGTACGCCGTGCATGGAGGGGTGATGCGGCCCCATGTTGATGACCATGCGCTCAGCTTTAGTTTCGATCATGACCATGATCTTGCCCCGTCGCTTTGTTGAGTTTGCTTAATACGGTTGAGTATATCCTGTTCTGCCCTAGGGCGGTGTCCTTTGGGAGACGTTTCCCCCAATGCTGAGAATAAATTTGTGATGCTTAGGTTTGCCGGTGACCTATGCTATAATGCTCGACTAGCCTTGAGCGGACGTGGCGGAATTGGTAGACGCGCTAGATTTAGGTTCTAGTGTCTATGACGTGAGAGTTCGAGTCTCTCCGTCCGCATTCATTATTTTTTAGATTCAATATTCTCTTATAACAAAAGACGCCTGAGCGGGACACAGACAGGATTGGGGAGGGAAGTGCTGTTCCTGTGCCATGACCAAGCCTTATCTAGGGCCTCATGGGACAGTATGTCTTGGAGTGGTGTGTCGGGGGCTGCTGCACGGACATTGCACGGACATTAGTGCAGGGAACTTAGGAAGGTTTTCCTTCGCAGCAAGGAGGGGAAGCTTTTTTTTCTGCTGCTCTCTGCCTGTCGGGGGCGAGGGGCGCTTACAATGTCGATGTCAATTTTTGTTACAACCTGTGTCTGTTACTAACTCTTCTTCTGCGGCACTGCCGTTTACTTTGGCGCAACTGAAGGCAGCGATCCCGGCATCGTGCTTTATTCCCTCTACGGGGCGATCGCTAGCCTACTTTTTTCTCGACGTTGCTTTAATTGGCGGACTGTATACCTTGGCAGCAGTGATTGACCAGTGGTGGTTTTATCCGATTTTTTGGCTGGCGGCCGGAACCCTCTTTTGGTCGTTGTTCGTGGTTGGGCACGACTGTGGACATGGGTCGTTTTCCCGCCATCGTTGGCTGAACAATCTTATTGGGCACCTGTCCCACACGCCGATTTTGGTGCCGTTTCACGGTTGGCGGATTAGCCATCGCACCCACCACCAGAACACAGGCAGTATTGATAACGACGAAAGCTGGTACCCGATTACGGAGCAAAAGTACCGCTCGATGGGCTTCTTGGAGCGCCTTTTGCGCTTCGACTTGGCGCTACTGGTCTATCCCCTGTACCTGTTTCGCCGATCGCCTTCCCGGGAGGGGGGATCCCACTTTCTCCCGAGTAGTCCGATTTTCCAGCCGGGCGATCGCGCCGATATCCTGACGAGCACCATCTGCTGGGTGCTGATGTTTGACCTTTTGGTTTGGGTTGGCGTGCAGTTTGGATTTGTATTTCTACTCAAGTTTTATCTCGTGCCCTACGTGGTTTTTGTGATTTGGCTTGATCTGGTGACCTTTCTCCACCACACTGAGGCGGATGTGCCTTGGTACCGGGGCGAGGAGTGGAGCTTCCTGCGGGGGGCACTTTCGACGGTGGATCGGGACTACGGGGTGATCAATGAAATTCACCACAACATCGGTACCCACGTGGCCCACCATATCTTTAGTTCGATACCCCACTATCACCTCAAAACCGCAACGGCAGCTATCAAACCCATTCTTGGCACCTATTACCGCGAGTCCAAGGTTCCGGTGTGGCGGGCTTTTTGGCGATCGCAACAGGACTGCCACTGGGTTCCTAACGAGGGGAATGTGGTCTACTACCAGCCCAAATCCTAGGGACATAGCAGGCGTTCGTAATAAAATGGCGGCAATAGTTTGAGGAAGTTATGTTAGCAGTTGCCATCCTTGCGGCCGGTAAGGGAACACGCATGAAATCCAATTTGCCCAAGGTGCTCCAGCCCTTAGCGGGCCAGTCCATGGTGGAGCGCGTGATTACCATTGCCCGCGGGCTCCATGCCGATCAATACCTAGTGATTGTCGGCTACGGACGGGAGCAGGTGCAGGAGGCGCTAACCCACATTCCCGACCTTACTTTTGTCGAGCAGCGAGAACAACTGGGGACGGGGCACGCCATTCAGCAGGTTGTGCCCTACCTCCGGGACTTTTCGGGAACGTTAGTGGTGCTGACGGGGGACTCCCCCCTGCTGCGGCTCGAAACGGTGCAGGATCTGGTGAAAACCCACGAGCAGAGCGAGTCGGCAGCCACCGTGCTCACAGCCCTTTTGCCCGATCCTTCGGGGTATGGACGGGTATTTTGCGATCAGTACTGCTACATCGAGCGCATTATCGAGCATCGGGACTGCAACGCGGCGCAACGGAAGAACCGCCGTGTTAGTACAGGGGTGTACTGCTTCCGTTGGCGCGACCTGGCCGCTGCCCTGCCCAAGCTTACGACCAACAACGACCAAAAGGAGTACTATCTCACGGAGGTTTTTAATTACCTCAGCCCTGTTTTAGCCCATGATGTGGCCGATTACGAAGAGAGTTTTGGCATCAACGATCGGCAGCAACTGTCCCACGCCCATGACGTGTTGCAGAGTCGGGTGCGATCGCACTGGATGAATCAGGGCGTGACGATGATTTTGCCGGAAACAATCACCATCGACGACACGGTCGAACTGGCAGCAAATGTGACCCTAGAGCCCCATACCCACCTGCGGGGCAAGACCAAAATTGGCGCCCATAGTCGCATTGGCCCGTCGAGTTTCATTGAAAACAGTGCCATTGGCGAATATTGTACGGTGCAGTTTTCGGTGATTACCGATAGCCTTGTGGGGGACGGATGTCGGGTGGGCCCTTACACCCATATCCGGCAACAAACCGTGGTGGGCGATCGCTGTCGGGTGGGTAATTTTGTGGAGCTGAAAAATTCTTGCTTGGGCAATCAAACCAATGCCGCCCATCTCAGCTATCTGGGGGACGCCACCCTTGGCAGTCGGGTGAATGTTGGCGCTGGAACCGTCACTGCCAATTACGATGGCTTCAATAAATTTCGCACCGAAATTGGTGATCGCACCAAGACCGGCAGCAACTCGGTACTGGTCGCTCCGGTGACGGTGGGTAGTAACGTGAACATCGGCGCTGGGTCCGTAATTACTACCTCAATTCCCGATAATGCCCTGGCGATCGCCCGTCCCCAAGCCGTGATTAAGCCCGACTACTACGATGATGAGGGTAGAAAACGCGCCACCCCATCCCAGTCCCAGTCATGATGGTGCCAATCTGAAAGACTGCGCACCTTGCAAAATCGTTATGAAGCAGAGATTTACCTTAAAGATTAGTTAAGCTAGAACTTGAGGTGATTCTCAGGCTCTGAAAGTCTTAGACTATGGATCCGGTTGTTCTGAGCGTGTGCTGAAACTGTGGGTATGCCATCTGTTCACATTAAGGAGGCCTATTCTGTCCTACTGGGCATGACCCTTGCCCTAGTGGGCGTGGCACTGTGGCAACGTTTTGTACCCGGTATCGTCCGCGAGACCGCCGAGCCCCCTGAGGTAATGATTCCGCCCCTGCCAAGCCCCCTCCCCCGCCCCACCCACCC
>DBAX01000128.1 GCA_002291895.1 Cyanobacteria bacterium UBA999 | reverse complement strand
CAGTTCCATGGCCGATGCCTCCGCCTCCGGAGAAGACGAGAAGGACGTGTCATCGGCCAAACTAGGAATAGACTGCTCCCAATCCTGGGTCGGGGACTCCGAGGCGATCGGGCTGGGGGAACCCCACCCCTCCGGAACCACCGCAGACTCTGCCCGCCCCAACTCCGTGAGGGAGGGATCGAGATCCGGTACTTCTAAAGCGACCGCGGACGGAACCACCGCCGTAATTCCCGTTTCAAAGCTAGGTTGGGTCAGGGCCGCTATCGTGTCCGACTCTTCCATAGGGATTAACGTCTCGGTCGGAGCCTCGGCAAAGGACGTGGAAAGTTCCTCCGATGGGGCGATCGCCGGCTCCGGAGGCTGCTCTAATCGGCGCAGAATGTTCGTAATGGGCAACTGAACTTCTTCATCGGCGGCCGGTTGCGGTGCACTTTCCTCGCTTGCTTGTGTCGCAGCCCGTTCTTGCGCTAGGGATGCCATGTGCTGCTTTAGCCGTTGCTCGTGCTGCTCCTCCAAGGCGCGGGTTCGAAGGTTAAGCTCTTTTTCGTGCTCTTGCTGGAGGCGCCCGATCCGTTTCTGTTGCCACCAAAAGGCGATCGCCAGCCCCACCACCATCACACCCAACACTCCAATGCCGATGACTAGCGCTTCCATAAAGTCCCCATCGAATCGTAGGATTAAAATATTGTTACGGTTGCTGGCCTGATAATATCGCGAATGCTGACTTCAAACGGCCCATGGCTAAAGAATTTCTGGAAGCTATTGCTCGGGCTGTTTCTGGGTCTTTTCTGGATACCCGCTGTCCATGCCGACTTTGCTGTTAAGTTCTACGACGGCGACAACCTCACCATCATCCAAGGCGGCATCAAAACCAAGGTACAACTGGCCTGCATCGATGCCCCTGAATTGAAACAGCCCTTTGGGCAGCAGGCCCGCCGTCGGCTCAAGGGGCTGGTTGAGGGACAACCCATTTCCCTAAAGGTGCAACGCCGCGATCGCTTTGGCCGCTACCTAGCCGAAGTCTACGCCGGGGGGCAAAACGTCAACGAACAACTCGTGCGCGAGGGACTGGCCTACAGCCATGCCGGCCCCTACAAAGGGTGCGAAGGCTACGAACAGTTACAATCCCTAGCCCAGGAGCGCCGCGTGGGGCTATGGCAACCGGATACTCCCGCACTCCAGCCCTCCCCCCAGCAATTTCGCCAACAACAGTACGGCAATCTCCATGGATAGCATCACCCTGCCCACCTGGGTCACTTTATCGCGATTGCTCCTTGTTCCAGTTTTTTGGTGCATCACCAGCGCCAACACTCCGGCCCAACGCCACTGGGGGCTAGCTGTTTTTCTCTTTGCCGCCGCCACCGATTGGGTGGATGGGTACTTGGCGCGGCGGCTGGGGCAGGAGTCGGAACTGGGGAAAATGCTTGACCCCCTTGTCGATAAATTGTTGGTGCTCAGTCCCATGCTGTTGCTGGTGCAGTGGGGGGAACTGCCGGCATGGGGTGTGTTTCTGGTTGTGGCACGGGAGCTGCTGCTGACGGCGTGGCGGAGTCAGTCCTCCGCAGGAGCGAATGGGTGGGGCAAGGCCAAAACCGTGGCCCAAATTGCTGCCGTGGTGGCGCTCCTGGCCTCCCTACCCTTTGCCGATGTTGTTTTCTGGCTGGCCGTGCTCCTCACCCTGATGTCTGGGGTGAGCTATTTCTGGGACGTCCCCGCCTCCGCCCTTGGGGTGGAACGTCGACATCTTAGCTGATGGGGTATGGCTGGGGCATGGCCTTGGGGCGATCGCCCTTTCTGCTGCTGCAAATCCTCAGCACCAAACCTCACGAACCTACAACTCAGCCATCGGGAGAGCGTGGCGCGGCGAAGCGATACAATAATCTTGCGTTTTCAGGAAAGACCATGACAACTTGGCAGCAATGGGGTGCGGGAATAGTGGCGATCGCCGCCCTAACCCAGGGAGTGGGGTTCAGCCAGGCCCAAGTGGCGGGCTGCCCGCGGGCGGAAGAGGTAGACTCATTCCAGACGCGAAATTTTCAGGTTTATATTTGTCGCGGTCAGGACAGTCGGCTCTTTTACCGGGGCGTGGACAAGCAGACGCGGGCTTCGATTAACTTGCCCGTTCAAATTGGCGATACTGCCTACGTGGCCACCAATGGCACGGTGGTCTACCGTGTCAACAATCGGGTGCTGGAGGTTTACGACGGGCGACGCCTGCTGCTGCGCGAAGCAGTTATTGGTCGCTAGGGGATCTCTGTCAGTTGGGGAATGCCCCGGCAACTCGGGTATGCCATGATGGGTTGGCCCATCTGCAATGGTTCCATGAAGCGCGATCGCCTGCTCGTTATTGACGATGTTCCCGACAACCTCTGGTTGCTCCGAACACTCCTTGAAGACGAAGGCTATGAAGTCATCACAGCTTCCTCGGCCCACCAGGCCCTCAATGGGCTGCTCCCGGCGCTCCCGGATCTGATTTTGCTCGATGTCATGATGCCGGAAATGGATGGCTACGAACTCACCCGCCACATCCGGGGCATGAAACACCTGCCCTTTATTCCCATTCTTCTGATCACCGCCTATGATCGCGCCAGCGTGGCCAAGGGGTTGGATCTCGGTGCCGATGATTTTATTCACAAGCCGGTAGAAGTAGAAGACCTCTACGCCCGGGTGCGATCGCTGTTGCGCCTCAAGCACAGCATCGAAGAGCGAGATCAGATTGCCCGCCAACGTCAGGATTTTGTTTCCCGCCTTACCCACGATTTGCGCACGCCCCTGGTATCCGCGGATCGCATGCTCGGACTCCTCCAGGAGGGTGCCCTAGGGGCGCTGCCACCGGCAGTGCAGGAAGTGCTCACCGTCATGGCCCGCAGTAACCGCAACCTCTTGGAAATGGTTAACAAGTTGCTCGATGTCTACCGCTACGAGGCGGGCAGCAAGTCCCTGTCCCTCACGCCCTTGGATCTTGGCTCCTTGGTGCAGGATATTGTGGCAGAGCTGCTCCCGATCGCCCAAGATAAAGGTTTGGATTTGGTGGTGGCGAATGTTTCCTCGGGCATGATTGTGCCGGGCGATCGCCTGGAATTGCGGCGCGTTTTCCAAAATCTCATCGGCAATGCCCTGAAGTTTACTGAGGAGGGCAAGGTTGTCGTTCGTGGTGCCGTCGGCGACCGGAGTGTCTCAGTCACCATCCAGGATACCGGCATTGGCATCTCCAAGGCCGTGCAGGCGCGCCTATTCCAGCGGTTTCAACAGGGGGACTCCCAAACGCAGGGCAGCGGACTGGGATTGTATCTTTCCCACTACATCATTGCGGCCCATGGCGGTAAGATCTTGGTGGATTCTGCTCCGGGGCAGGGTTCGGAATTTACCGTGGTGCTGCCCCTGACCTCCTCCCCAGAAACCGCTATGATCGGTGCCCCGCCCACCCCCAGCAACCGTAGGCTACGTGCCCTAGAGCCATGATCACCCATCAGCACCAGTACGATACCCTCCTTTGCCACTATAGCAATCCTAGCGAAGCCACCCTGTTGTTGCGGCAGTATCGCCCCTATTTTGAATTGATCCCCAGCCTGCGCCGTCCCAGCGAAAGTTTGATCAGCGTGCCCATGCCCGTGGTGAAGCTGGCCAATGCCCGCGACCATCAAAATCACATTCAGCTTTCCTGCGATCTGGCGGTTCTGATGTGCGATCCCGATTGGAAGGTCAAAACCGGGCGCGAAATCTTTCTATTTATCCACCGCCCCGGGGAAGATTTTTCGGCCATGCTCCAAAGGTGGCGGCAGGTGGAGATGGTGCTGGGTGATGAATACTATTGGCTGCTCCCCTGGCGCTACCGTGACCTTTTGGGAGACAAGGGGGAATTCCACTATCCCTTGTTTGTTACCCTCGACTACACCCCCGAGCGGATTAAGCGCGGACTCGATGGCGCTTCCCTCCCCTTCGTTGAGGCTGAGGTGCCGGATTTAGACACACCTACCAGCGTTCCCATCTCCGAAGGTTCCATTCCCGAGTCATGATTGGCTGGGCTGACATTGGCGCGGCGATCGCCCAAACCACGGGGGAGAACTTTAGGGTCGGGGAGGTACGCCGCCAAGGTGGAGGTTGCATCAACGATACCTACCGGGTTGCCGACGGCCCCCGCAGCTATTTCGTTAAGCTCCATAACCTCACGGGGTTAGCCATGTTTGAAGCCGAAGCCCTGGCCCTTGAAACCCTCGGGCAGTCGGGAGCTTGCCGCGTGCCCCGCCCCATTACCTGGGGACAGACGGCATCCCATGCCTTTTTGGTCTTGGAGTGGCTAGACCTCGCCAGCAGTGGGGATTGGGCCGCTATGGGAAGAGCCTTAGCAGCGCTCCATCGGGTGACGGGAACCCAGTTTGGTTGGCTGCGGGACAACACCATCGGTGCTACTCCCCAGATCAATACTTGGGGCGATCGCTGGAGCTTGTTTTGGCAGGAACAGCGCCTTGGGTACCAGTTGCGGTTAGCCCAGCGGCGGGGTTTTCGTTTTTCTGTGCCGGAGGACGAGGTTTTGGCGGCCGTTCCGCGCTATTTTACCGCTGGGGAGCCCCAGCCATCCCTGGTGCACGGAGACCTGTGGGGCGGCAATGTGGGCTTTTGTGCCGGTGCGCCCGTTGTGTTTGACCCCGCCCTTTACTACGGCGATCGCGAGGTGGATTTAGCCATGACCGAGCTTTTTGGTGGCTTTCCCCCGGAGTTTTATCGGGCATACGGTGCCGCCTATCCCCTAGCCGAGGGCTTCGGAGCGCGGAAAGTTCTTTACAATGCTTACCACATCCTCAATCACTGCAACCTTTTTGGCGGTGGCTACGTCGAGCAGGCCCAGACGATGCTGCGCCGCATTGCCGCCGGCCCCTAGAACACTCTTAGGACGTCATTAAAATCAAATCAAGAAACGACAAGATTTACCAAGCGCCCTGGCACCACAATGACTTTGCGCAGGGTTTTCCCCGCCAGGTATTTGGTCGCCGTCTCGGAGTTCAGGGCCAGGGTCTCCAGTTCCGTGGTTGTGGCGATCGCCGGGACTTCCATGCTGCCCCGGGTTTTGCCATTAACTTGCACCACCACCGTGATCTGATCCAGCACTAGGGCATCGGGATCGAAGGTGGGCCAGGGTTGGGCCAGCACCGAATCGCCACGGCCAAACGCCGCCCAGAGTTCTTCGCTGATGTGGGGGGCAAAGGGGGCCAGCAGGCGCACCAGCAGTTCCATACCTTCGCCATAGGTGGGGGTATGCTTGTTTTTGGCATCCTGCAGCGCGTTGCTCAGCTTCATCAATTCCGAAATTGCCGTATTGAATTGAAATCCCTGTTCGATATCCTCCGTAATTTCCTTAATCGCCCTATGGATCGCCCGACGCAGGTTCTTGGTTGCCGTGGGATCGTCACCATCGGGTTCCGACGCGCCCCGGTGCACGTAGTCGTAGCCCAAGCGCCACACCCGATTGAGAAAGCGCGCCTGCCCCTCCACATCGGAATCTTCCCACTCCAAATCCTTTTCGGGCGGAGCCTTAAACAGGCAGAACATCCTCAGGGTATCGGCGCCGTAGCGGGCGATCGCCTCCACGGGCGAGACCCCATTGCCCTTAGACTTTGACATGGTGGCATAGAGCGCCTGCAGGGGTTCTCCGGTTTGAGGATCCCGAGGATCTTGGGCATCGACCAAGAAGGAGGGAATCCAGCGTTCCTTACCGCTTTTGTGGGGGTTGACATAGGTCAGTCCCTGGACCATGCCCTGGGTAAGCAGCCGGGTAAAGGGTTCGTCAAACCCGAGCCCCGCCACATCCCCCAGCACCTTGGTCAAAAACCGCGAGTAGAGCAAATGCAAAATGGCGTGCTCCACCCCACCCACGTATTGATCCACGGGCAACCAATCGTTGACCTGGGCGAGGTCAAAGGCAGCGTGGGCATTTTGGGCATCGCTAAACCGCAGATAGTACCAGGACGAATCCATAAAAGTGTCCATCGTATCCGTTTCGCGGCGGGCCGGAGTGCCGCATTGGGGGCAAGGTACCTCTACCCATTCCTGCAGTTGGGCCAGGGGGGAAGCGCCCCGCCCTGTCAGTGCCACTTCCTGGGGCAGTTCTACGGGTAGCTCGGCTTCGGGAACCGGCACCACCCCGCAGTGGGGGCAGTGGATCACCGGAATGGGGCAGCCCCAGTAGCGTTGCCGCGAAATCAGCCAGTCCCGCAGTCGAAACTGCACCCGCGCTTTGCCCCAACCCTGGGCTTCGGCATAGGCGATGATTTTGGCTTTGGCTGCCTGGGAATCCATGCCATCAAACATGCCCGAACCTACCATGGTGCCGGCTTCGGTGAAGGCGGCGTTTTCTGTCCTTGGGCGATCGCCCGGTTGAATTACCACCCGCACGGGCAAGCCGTATTCCTGGGCAAAGGTATAGTCCCGTGCATCGTGGGCCGGAACCCCCATCACCGCCCCGGTGCCGTAGTCTCCCAGGACGTAATCGGCAATCCAGATAGGAATCAGCTCTTGGGTGAAGGGATGGAGGGCCGTGGAACCCGTAGGAACACCCCGCTTGGGTTTATCTTCGGCGGTACGCTCCTGCTCGCTGAGGGATTGGGTGGCCTCCAGGAATTCGGCTACGGCGATCGCCTGCTCGGGGGTAGTGAGGCGAGGCACGAGGGGATGCTCGGGAGCCAGCACCAGATACGTAACGCCATAGACCGTATCGGGACGGGTGGTAAATACGGTAATTGCATCTCCTTGTTCCAAGGGAAAGGTCAGTTCCGCCCCCATGGACTTGCCAATCCAGTTGGTTTGCATCGTCCGCACCCGTTCGGGCCAGTGGGTAAGACCCTCCAAATCTTGGAGCAGGGCTTCGGCATAGGCCGTAATTTTGAGGAACCATTGGCGCAGGTTGCGTTTTTCAACGATCGCCCCGGAGCGCCAGGAGCGCCCATCGGCATCCACCTGCTCGTTAGCCAGCACCGTCTGGTCGATGGGATCCCAGTTGACCGTTGCTTCCTTTTGATAGGCCAGTCCCGCCTGCAACAGTTGCAAAAAAATCCATTGGGTCCAGCGATAGTACTCCGGGGCGCAGGTAGTGACTTCCCGCTCCCAGTCGTAGGAAAGCCCCACCCGTTGCAATTGCGATCGCATGCGGGCAATATTTTCGTAGGTCCACTTGGCCGGATGCACGCCCCGGTCAATGGCCGCATTTTCCGCCGGCAACCCAAAGGCATCCCAACCGATGGGGTGCAGCACCCGGTAGCCCTGTGATCGCTTGACCCGGGCAATGACATCGGTGATGGTGTAGTTGCGCACGTGCCCCATGTGCAAATCTCCCGACGGATAGGGAAACATCGACAGGGCATAGAACTTGGGCATCTGGGGATCGGTGGGGGTGCGATCCCGCTGCGTCTCTAGCCAGCGTTGCTGCCACTTCGGTTCGATGTCCTGGGGATGATACTTTTCTTGCATCGAGGATAGGTCTGGGGTTGGGGTTTTGCCTATTCTATCGGCATCGGGCGACCGATTCTGGGCTAAGCACTAAAGTAACGGGCGGCTGGGTGGTAGGCGACGAGCGCCGTTGTGGATTGCTCCGGATAGAGTTGCTCGCTCTCATCCATGGACATGGCAATGCGATCGGCCCCCAAAAGATCCAATAAAACGTATTGATCCCGGATGTTGGGACAGGCGGGGTAGCCAAAGCTATACCGGGAGCCCACATAGCGCTGGGCCAGCACATCCCGAATGGTGTCAGGGTCGCGATCGCCCACCCCCAACTCCCGCCGAATCCGGGCATGGGCCCATTCTGCCAGGGCCTCCGCCACCTGCACCGCCAGTCCGTGGAAGTAGAGATAGTCGGTGTACTGGTTGGCCGCAAATAGCGCCTGGGCAAAGGTGGTGGCGCAGTGGCCGGCGGTCACCGCCTGGAGGGGCATCACATCGATCATCCCCAATTCCTTAGGAGCATAGAAGTCGGCAATGCAGTAGCGGCGTAGCGATCGCTGGCGGGGAAAGGTAAACTCAGCTAAGGACTTGCCCGCCCCGTCCGGATCGCCATAGACAAACACCGTGTTACCCTCGGCCTGCACCGGGAAATAGCCATACACCACCGCCGGTTCCAGGAGGTGCTCCTGCGCGATGCGCTCCTGCCAATAGCGAAGAATCGGCTCTACCTTTTCCTGCAAAAACGCCCCATAGTCCTCCTTGGTTTGCTCCTTCGGTTTGCGAAACTGCCACTGCCCGGCAATCAGGGCCTGGCGATCCAGGTACCACCACACCTCGGCCCAGGGAATCTCAGCCGCAGTGAGGATGCGGGCACCCCAAAAGGGCGGCTGCGGGCGCTCAATGTGGACATCAACGGCCTCCGAGCGGCGGGTATCAACAGTGAGGGGCAGCTCGAGATCCGCTTCGGAGGCACGCACTTCGGCTGTATCTTCACCGCGATATTGGCGCAACTCGACCGGCTGGTGCCCGTTGAGGAAACCCTGACGGTTTTCCCACTCCTGCTTTTGCTTGGCTGCCATTAGGGCATCCATGAAATTCAGGTCACTAAAGGCATCCCGACCGTAGATCACCTGCCCCTGATAGGTGCGGGCACAATCCTCGTAGACAAATTTAGGCGTCAGGGCGGCCCCACCCAAAATCACCGGCACATCAATACCCCGGCGGTTGAATTCCACCAAGTTCTCCTGCATGAACGCCGTGGACTTAACCAGCAAGCCACTCATGGCAATGCAGTCGGCGCGGCTCTCTTCGTAGGCTTTAATGATGTTTTCTACGGGCTGCTTGATGCCAATATTGACCACCCGGTAGCCGTTATTGGTGAGAATAATATCCACCAAGTTTTTGCCAATATCGTGCACATCTCCCTTCACCGTGGCAATCACCATGGTGCCTTTGTGGGAACCCTCTGCCCGCTCCATGTGGGGCTCCAGAAAGGCCACCGCTGCCTTCATGGTTTCTGCCGATTGCAGCACGAAGGGCAGTTGCATTTGCCCCGAACCGAATAATTCCCCTACCACCTTCATGCCATCGAGCAAATAGGTATTGATAATCTCTAGGGGCGGATACTGCTCCATAGCCAGGGCCAGGGCGGCATCGAGACCCACGCGGTTGCCGTCGATGATGTGGCGCTTCAGCCGTTCTTCGATGGGCAGGTTGGCGTCGGCTTGGGTTTCCCGCTTGGTGGTGACTCCTTCAAACAGCTTGGTGAATTCGGCGAGGGGGTCGTAGGTGCAGATGCCATCTTCAAAGCGGCGGCGGTCGTAGATCAGGTCAAGGGCCACTTCCCGCTGGCGATCGCCGATTTTATGGAGGGGCAAAATTTTACTGGCATTGACGATCGCCCCATCCATGCCAGCTTTGCGGGCTTCATCGAGGAAGACGGAATTGAGCGTAATGCGGGCAGCGGGGCTGAGCCCAAAGGAAATGTTGGAGATTCCCAGCATGTGGTGGCACTCGGGCAACTCGTCCCGAATTTGGCGAATGGCTGCTAGGGTGGCGGCGGCATTGCCCCGATCCTCCTCGATGCCGGTGGAAATAGGCAGGGCCAGGGTATCGAAAAAGATTTCGTGGGCGGGAATGCCGTACTCCCGATGGGCTTGCTCGAAGGCGCGGTGGGCGATCGCCACTTTCCGCTCGGCGGTGCGGGCCATGCCCTCTTCGTCGATGGTGCCGACCACAATACCCGCCCCATAGCGGTGGGCCAGTTCCACTACTTTAAGAAAGCGTGGCTCGCCGTCTTCGTAGTTGGTGGAGTTGAGAATGGATTTCCCCCCCGCCAGCTTTAGCCCCACCTCCATTTTTTGCCACTCCGTGGAGTCGAGCATCAGGGGAATGGTGATGTTGGAAATCAGCCGGGAGACCAATTCGTGCATATCCCGCTCGCCGTCGCGGCCGACATAATCGACGTTGACATCCAAAATGTGGGCCCCTTCTTTTTCCTGCGATCGCGCTAGGGCCACCAACCCATCCCAATCCTCAGCATCCAACATCTCCCGGCATTTTTTAGAACCGCTGGCATTAAGCCGCTCGCCGACAATGAGGAAGGAATTATCCTGGATGTAGGGCTGGGCACCGTAAAGGGAGGCTGCCGCTGGGATGTAGTGGGCTTGTCGCGGCTTGGGACGGAGCGATCGCGCCGCTTCAGCGAGGGCCCGAATGTGCGCCGGAGTGGTGCCACAGCAGCCTCCCACCACTTGAACTCCCAACTCCTCCACAAACTCCTTGAGGTGCTCCCGCAGTTGCTCCGGCGTGAGGCGATAGACCGCCCGCCCGGCGTCGTTTTCCGGCAAGCCGGCATTGGGAATACAGGAAATGGCAAAGGGTGAGTGCTGGGACAGGTAGCGAATATGCTCTGCCATCAAATCCGGGCCCGTGGCGCAGTTGAGACCGAGCACATCAATGGGGTACCGCTCTAAAATTGCCACTACAGCATCAATGGCCGTGCCTACCAGCATCGTGCCCATGGTTTCCATCGTCACCGAAACCACCAGGGGCAACCGCTGCCCCTTTTCCGCAAAAACCTGGGCGATCGCCCCCAGGGCCACCTTGATTTGCAGCACATCCTGGCAAGTTTCCACAATGAGGAGATCGGCGCCGCCGTCGTAGAGTCCGCGCACCTGCTCGATATAGGCCCGGTGCAGGGAGTCGAAATCGATGTGCAGCAGGGTGGGCAGCTTGGTACCGGGGCCAATGGAACCGGCTACAAATCGGGGTTTTTCCTCGGTGCTGAATTCTGCCGCCACGGACTTAGCCAGCGCCACGGCTCGCCGGTTGATCTCGTAGGCCAGATGCCCGAGGTCGTATTCCTGCAACACCAAACTGGTGCCGCCAAAGGTGTCGGTTTCGATCACGTCCGCGCCCGCTGCCAAATAATTGCGGTGCACCTGGGCGATCGCCTCCGGTTTGGTCATGACTAGATATTCGTTGCACCCTTCGTATTCGGCACCGCCAAAATCGGCTGCGGTGAGGTTTTGGGCCTGAATTTGGGTACCCATGCCGCCATCGAAGACGATTACCGGCTTTTCTGGATGGTGCAATCGTTCAAGAAAAAGACTAGCCATAGAGCGCAGACGGGAGTAGGAAGGACGTTTCCCTATTCTATCCCCCATCCTGGGCCGAGTCCGCAGCCCCACCCTAGCCCTGAAGCATCTGAACAAGGTGTTTGGCGATGCGCTCCGCCGCTCCCGGCTCCCCCATGCGTTCGCGCCCATTGCTCATTGCCAATTGCACGTAGTCGGGATCCTCCCGAATGCGTTCTATCACCTGGGCAATTTGGGCGGGCTTGTGGATCAGGGTGAGGGAGCAGCCCAAAAGGCGTGATTGATCCTGGGCAAACTGCGCCGTGAACTGGGGGCCGCTCCCGGCGATCGCAATGACGGGTTTTCCCAGTCCCACGAGTTGTTCTGTCGCCGTACCTGCCGTCGCCAGCCCCAGGTGGCTTTGGTGCAAGCAATCGCTGAATCCCTGGGTCACCAAGTGCAGCCGCCCTTTTTGGTGCATGAAAATCCCAGGAGAGTCCTCGGAGACGGCACGCCAGCCCCGCTGCTGCAAAATTTGGGTCAGGATTTTAGGATCCAAGGTCGGAGCCATGGCCGCCAAAAAATGCACTGTAGCAGGCAGGTGCGCTTGGGCAATTTCGGCACAGGTAAGCAGGTTCACCCAATTGTCGTAGGCCTCAGGGGCGCGAGAACCGGGCAGCAGGGCGATCGCCCACTCATGCTCGCGAATCCCAAAATCCAACCCCCGCGGCTCTAAACCGTCCATCATGGGGTTCCCCAGGTAAAGCGCCGGCAGCCCCATCTCCCCCAAGTGATCGGCCGTAAGGCGATCGCGCACCAAGAAACAGCGGCAGTGGCGACTTCCCACTAGGGACAACTCCAGGGGATGGAAGAAAGACCCCCCCCAGGGCTGGGGAATCCGGGGCAGCCGCCCGTGGCGATCGCGCCAGTAATATTCCGATTTGGCAGTGGCCATAAAGGCAAAGTCACAGCCGCCCGCTAGGGTGGGCAACCAAGCAAAGAGCAGCGGCACCACATCTCCCACCGCTAGCACCAAGCGTTTTTCTGCCTTTGCCGTGCGTGACCAACGCCAGATCACCTGAATTTGCTTCCAGGTTAGCCGTACCAAACCCTCCCGCAGATCCCGCCACAGATTGCGTCCATCCATCCGGACAAACCCCCCGGAGGGCATGGCTTGAATGGCTTCCTCCAGAACGGGAATTTGGGGCTTGCGGTAGGCATGGCCCACACCGACCAAGGGCAAAGCCATCGCTGATACCCCATGGGATTCAAGGGCAACACAGATGCGGGCGGCCACCTGATCTTCGCCGTGGCCATTGCTGACACACAGAATTTCCACCCTAGAACTTGAGCGGCTCCAACGCCTTAGTCGGCAGGTTTGTAAACTCTGCCACTACCTTACGGAACGTTTCGCCATCAAGGGTTTCCACCTCCAACAAAAGATCCACCAGGCGATCGCACAGGGGACGGTGTTCCGCCAGGATCCGCTGGGCCTTGCCGTAGCATTGGAGAATAATTTCCTGCATTGCTTGGTCAATCTTGTGGGCCATTTCCCGAGAATATTCGGCCCGTTGCACCCAATCCCCACCGAGAAAGACTTCGTTGCCATTGCGCCCCTCGAGGGCCACAAGTCCCAGATCGGACATCCCCAGTTGGGTCACCATCAGCCGCGCCCATCGGGAGACTTGTTCAAAATCCCCAGCGGCTCCGGTGGTGGTTTCGCCACGTCCAAAAATCAATTCCTCCGCAGCGCGCCCCCCCAGGGTCATCGTAATCAAATCTAAGAGGTAGGCCCGCGTCTGCAGTCCCATTTCTTCCGAAGGGAGGGGCTTGGAAAAACCGCCCACGCCACCGGATCGGGGAATAATGGTCACCTTATCCAGGGGATCGGCGTGTTCGAGTAGGGTTTGCAGCAGGGCGTGCCCCACTTCGTGGTAGGCAATCAGCCGCTTCTTGGCCCCATCCAGCATCGGCTTCATGCTCAGTCCGATTGTCACCCGATCGATGGCATCGGCCAGTTCCAGTTCGGTCATGGCTTCCCGATGGCGGCGGGCTGTAAGAATAGCCGCTTCGTTGAGGAGGTTGGCCAAATCGGCCCCGGCAAACCCTGGCGTCCGACGGGCGATCGCCTCGAGGGAAACGCTATCGTCAAGCTTTTTGTTACGCGCATGCACCCGCAGGATCGCCAGTCGCCCTTGGTAGTCGGGATAATCGACCACAATTTGCCGATCAAACCGACCGGGCCGCAGTAAAGCCGCATCCAGAACATCGGGACGGTTGGTGGCAGCAATCACAATCACGCCAGAGTTGCCCTGAAAGCCATCCATTTCCGTCAGTAGCTGATTGAGGGTTTGCTCCCGCTCATCGTTGCCACCGCCAATGCCCGTCCCCCGCTGCCGACCTACGGCATCAATTTCGTCAATAAACACGATGCAGGGGGCATTTTCCTTAGCCCGCTGAAAAAGGTCGCGCACCCGCGAGGCTCCCACCCCGACAAACATTTCCACAAATTCCGAGCCAGAGAGGGAAAAAAACGGTACCCCCGCTTCGCCGGCGATCGCCTTGGCTAGGAGCGTTTTCCCGGTTCCCGGCGGCCCCACCAGCAGAACGCCCCGGGGAATTTTGGCCCCGACCACCGTAAATCGCTCGGGCTGCTTTAGAAACGACACCACTTCCTGCAATTCTTCCTTGGCCGTTTCAATCCCTGCCACATCTTCAAAAACGACGCCGGTTTTGGCATCGGGGGCGAACCGAGCGCGGGATTTGCCAAAGCTTAGGGTTTGCCCGGGCCCGCCGGGGGCGTTACTCAGCCGCCGCAGCACCACAATCAGCAAAATCACCAGCAGGGTGGGAATCAATAGGGTGCTGACCAATTGCAGCAGCGCGTTGGTCTGGGGCGGGGTTTTCACCGCAAAGTCAATATTACTTTCCCGTAGTAGCTTCACCAACTCCGAATTGCCATCACGGGCAGGCAGGTTGATGCGCACGATACGGGATCCCCCCCCTCCCTCCTCCTGAAGCACGACCTCAGCGGCGAGTCCCGTGTGCTCAAAGTCTACCTTTTGCACTTGGTTGTTTTTAATCTTTTCGATGAGCCCAGAGTAATTGATGGTGTCAGACTCATCACGGGCCACAAGCCGGGACGGAGTGAACAGCATCATCTGGGCTGCAAGCGCCGCCGCCAAAAGGATTGGACGAAACCGTATCCATCGAGTGACTGTCCGTTTCATCCTAGTCATGGGTTGCCCGTAGAACATTTTGGAAAAATATGGGAAAGATACATTGCTATGCCTAGTTTAGTGCACCACCATGGGGTTGATGGTAGTGCTGGAGAACTTAAGGATTTTGCAATCTCGCCGCGGATTCTCCTCGGTAATAATGAATAGACTATTTTGCTCCATTTCAGTTGCCATCCCCTGCCATGAGTGACCGCCGTAACGTCTCCGCATTTTCTGCCGCCGATTTTGCCCATGCCCTTGCCGAGCATGACTACGCTTTTCGCGTCGGGCAAGTGGTTACGGGTAAGGTCGTATCCCATGACACCACGGGGGTGTTCTTGGATATCGGGGCAAAGTCCGTGGCTTTTTTGCCCACGGAGGAGCTAACGCCGCGCTTCGCCAAGGATCTTGCGGGGCGATTGCCCATCGGCAGCGAGCATCAGTTTGTCGTCACTAGCGGACAAAACGAAGACGGCGAAATTAGGGTGTCGTTGCGGCAACTACTTGTGCGCCAGGCTTGGGAAAAAGCCCGGGAATACCTCGCAGAGCAAAAGATTTTTGACGGTCGGGTTTTAGACCACAACAGCGGTGGCGTTGTCGTTAATGTGGCTGGGTTGCGGGGGTTTGTGCCGCGATCGCACCTAGTGGATCGTGGGGATCTCGCTGCCCTAGTGGGTACGATGCTGCGGATCGTGATTCTGGAATTGGATGAGGAACGGGAGCGCATCATCTGCTCCAACCGCCAGGCAACGCGCGTGTCCGCCTTCGGTCAGCTCAGCAAAGGGCAGATTATTGATGGCGAAATTGCCAGTCTGCGGGCCTATGGAGCTTTTGTCCAGTTGCCAGGACTGACAGGACTGCTCCACGTTAAGGAAATCAGTGGCAAACCAGTCGGAGATGCCACAACGTTTTTCCAAGTGGGCGAACCGGTGCGGGTGGTGGTTCTCGACGTGGATGAGTCCCGGCAGCGGGTTTCGCTGTCCACCAAAATTCTGGAGCTTCACGATGGCGAAATGCGGGACAACCGGGCCCAAGTTTTTGCTGAAGCCGAAGCCCGTCTCGAAAAAAACATAGCCAAGTTGTGGGATGCGGCCGCTTCCTAGGGAGTGACAAACCGTGGAGCGCGTTTTCTTTGCCTTTGAGCAGGACTTCGTGACGGATCTGCGCTGCATTCCCATGGCAGTGCGCTACAAGCTTGATCGCGCTGGACTAAAGGTACCCTTACCCCAATGGCAGAGCCTCAGCCCCCCCCAACGTCAGCATCTGTGGGCGCAGCCCTGCGATACCCCAGAGGAGGTAGCGCAGTTTGCCCGACAGTTGATCTCCCTGATTGCGGAGCCCCTGGCACCCATTGCTGAACCGCCCCTTTGGGAAGCAACCGAGCCTCCGGAGGGTTTGCGATCGCGCTGTGCCCAGTGGGGTGCAGACCTCTCCGGGGAACGCTGGCAAGCTCTCAGTGCGTTGCAACGCTATGCCCTTTACAAGCTCAGCCGCTCCCACCATGCCCACGAACATCGCAATCTGCCCATCGCCCTTAGGGAGTTTGGTTTGATTGCCATCCCCGATGAACCCTAGTCCTCAACCTCTGGGTCTAAAGTGGTGTTATTCCCCTAGATAAAACCTATGTCTCTCAAGTTCTTGCTTGGCTCTGCGTCTGCTTTTCTGGCGATCGCCACTGTTCCTGCCCTCGGCTTGGCTGAAGTAGTAGGGGGCGACCTGTTGACCCAGGCTCCCATGGAGCGTCCTATGAACCGTCGCGGCGGTGAACTGGGACAAAAACTCAACCTTACCGATGCCCAAAAGCAACAAATGCGCACCATTCGCCAAAACACCAAACAGCAAATTGAGGCGATTCTGACCCCCGAGCAACGGGTCCAACTGCAAGCGACCATGGCTTCGGGCGATCGCCAATCCCGCCGTGGAGTCTGGCAGCGCCTGAACCTCACCGATGCCCAGAAGCAGCAAATGCGTACCATTCGCCAGAATAGCCGTCAGCAAATGCTGAGCATCCTTACCCCTGAGCAGCGGGCAACGGCTGAGCAGTTCCGGGCAGAGCGGATGCAGCGCCGGGGGAACTTCGGCAACCCGCCCCAAAATTAATTCTTGGTTGCTGTCGGCGATCGCCCAGAATACTGTGGGGGGGAGGGTTCTCAATCGCTAGAGAGCCGCTTGCGCAGGTGTTGCCGCCAACTTTGGGACAGCAGGGGCGACGCCGCTAAGATGCTGGCATCGGTTTTGTTGGTGCGATCGTGGTGCATCAGGTGGTGGAGGCGCGCAACACTCCAATCAGGGAGGGGGCGCTCCAAAAGGACAACATCCTGTCCTGCCTCGACGATGCCCTCCCCCAGAACCCGGAAATACCAGCCCGACTGGCCCGTGGTCAGCACCTCAGCTACAAGGGTTTCCCGCCGCCAGCGCCGGGAGAGTTTCCAACAGGGCTGGCGGGGTTGGGAGACCTGCACCGTCGCTGTGCCAATGCGGTATACGTCTCCAAGGCAGACGGTGTCTTCAGTTTGGCCGCTGACCGTGAAGTTTTCCCCAAATCCGCCGACGGGCACGGACCCCCCCAGGAGTTCCTGCCAATAGGGATAGTGGTCGTAGCTGTAGGCTAGGGCCGCTTTGTCTGTGCCCCCGTGGTTCTTCAAATCCGCCTGCCCATCCCCTGCTAGGTTAAGCCGTCCCAGGGCCACGGGCCCCGGCACCGGTTCCTTAAAGAAACCCGTAAACCATCGGCGATCGCCCTGCTCCGGAGCTTGGGGATCGCCCTGGTTTTGGGGCATGCCCACTTGCAGGGAGTACAGTCGGGGAAAGGTCATGGTTGCTTACTCACGGGGACGGATAAAGTGGGCCCACACATCGCCATCAACGCCACAGACCCGCCGGAGATAGTCGTTTGGGTAATGTAAGGAGCGTCCCTCTGTCTGGGCATAGCCCGTTAGGGCATCGCCGTAGGGATCGTGCACCACCAAACCCCGTTCATCGAAGCCAATGCCGCAGATAATATGTCCACCGTGGGTGAAATATCCTCCCAAAACGATGGGTCGGCCGTCGCTAATCTCCTGCCGAATTGCTCCCCAAGTGCGTCGGGTGCTGAATTCACCGCTAAACCCATAGGCCCGATAAAGTTGCTCTAGAACGGCATTGTCCGTCCGTGCCCGGGCACCATAGCGGTCGATGATCCACTGGTACAGTTCGTCTTCGAGTTGGCCTCCGCGGCGCGCACGCACGCCGTAGTACCACAGCACCATCGCCACCGCCGTCACATTGCAGGTAGAAAAGGGATCCCGGGGATTATCCCGCTGGGAGAAGTAGGGCACCCCAAGCACCCGCCGCTGGGGGCGAAATTCAATGGGGCGATCGCCCTGCTTGAGGGTGACATGGGGCAGAAACACGTAGCCGGTCGTCCCCACCGGTGGGACAGATTCCGTCAGCACAAGGCGGAGGTGGGTTCCTTCCAAGTTGTAGGCATCGACGCCAACCATGCGCCCCGCAGCGAGGGAAGTTTTTTCCGCCGCTGGCAGTTGCCTTGAGTCCAGGGGGCGTTTTTTCCAGAAGGTGTCCTGCTTTACCGAGATCGTCCGCATTTCCGGATCGTAGGCGATCGCCCGCCCCTGGCGGGATAGGTGCACATGCTGCCAAAAGACGTACCCCACCGTGCCTAGGGGGGGTTGGGGCTCCACAAAACGGACGAGGAAATGTCCTGCCGTGGCCGCGTAGCCCGTAATGGCATAGGTTGCACCCGCTGCCAGGGAAATTCTTTGATCAGCGCGGAGGTTTGGGGAATCCACGGGGGCAGCCTTAAGCAGCGTGTTGCGGGTGGCTGTCAGCGTCAGCCCCTCCACTAGGATTTCCTGGAGGGAGGGAGAGCGACCGCTGAGCTGTTGGGGATCAAGGGGGGCACCCAATTGCCAAAGTTGCACATGGGGGAGAAAGAACCAGCCTTCGTTGCCCACGGGTGGACGCCCCCTAGCCAGCCGAACCCGCACGTGGTTATCCTGCACCGTAAGGGTTTGGTCGAGGGTTAAAACAAGTCTGGTATCCGCCGGCACTACTGCTTTTTGATCGTCAGCCAACTGGTTGGATGGCGCACTGGATATTTTGAAAATAGTGCTTTGCAAGACCCTCACAGTCATGGGGGCGCTGACGGTCACGTGGGGCAAGTAGAAGTAGCCGAAGGTGCCCACGGGCGCGATCGCCTCCGCTAAAACGACCTTCAGGTGTCCATCGACGATTCCATAGCGTTCTAGCAGCAGGGTTGTCTCCGCAGCAACTGCGACGCGGCGATCGCTCGGCAAGGTGTCCGCATCGTCGGGAGCAGCCTTGAAAATTGTGGGCTCCTGCACCGTCAGAGTTACCCTGGGCGATCGCACCGCAACGGGAAAAAACTGGAGTACCAGACGCTCTTGGTTGGCCCCGAAAGCCTCGAGGCGCAGGACAAATGTCCCAACTGTGGCAAAACCCGACGCCAAAACCGCCTGCCAAGCACGCCCCTGCTGGGTAACTTCTAAAAGCGAGGGTTCCCCCGTTACCGTCACCACCACCTTTTGGATCCGCTGGGGATCGAGCACCCCCTGAAGGCGATAGGGCAGACCCACTGCCGTCACTTGGGGGTAGGATGATACCGTTAGCGTTTCCATTGGTTCCACTGCCATGGCTGTTCCTAGCAATAGGAGGAAATGTCTTCGCCGCGATCCGCCAGAAAGCTTAGGGAACGAAACCGCAGACCCACTAACTGATCGTAGAACGGATTGATTTTGCACATGGCAGGAATGTGGGCCACCTTACGCCCAAAGAGCATCACATCCCGCTCAAAAGGGCACTGGGAGGGAATCAAACGGCAGATGAAGCGAGCCATGCGATCATCATGGATATCGAAGTGATCGAGCCATTCCTTGACCGGCGACAGCAAACTAGGGTGATGTTCATCGTGGGGTGAGGCTTGTACTTTCATGCGAAGCTCCGCAAGGGGATGGATGTCTTGACCAAGAGCGCGACAGAAGGATTGGATCACGGCATCCTCGGAATTGGAATAGTGTCCATCAGCCATCGCCATCATGACAGCGGTGCGTAAAAAGTTTTGAATTAAGGGCATATCGCCGCCGAGGGCAGTGGCCACTTCATCTGCCGTGATTGGCAGTTCTAAATCTATCTCCGGCGGAACTTCGGGACTGTGGCTCAACACGACAAAAAGTTCTTGAAACAGCTCCCGCTCGCGCTCGCTGTAGTCACCATCGGCAAGGGCAACAGATCTCAAGGCACGCAACCATGCCTGGAACTGCTGGGGGGTGTAGGGCTGAAACGTGTCGGTCATGGCAGGGACGCCTACTAAAAAAACGTTAGAAAGACCCAACGAGCCCAGGGGACTCTTCAACCACTAAAAACATTTTGTATCGGGAGGGTACGAGCACCCATCCACGGATTCCATTCATTAAAAAATGAACAGATTAAGGGACAGATCATCGGTAGGCAGCACAGATGGAATCTGATGCGGCGAACCGTCCATGGAAACCGTTGAATAGTCTAACAAGGTCAGTCCCCACAGGACATTTTCGGGAGTTTTTTCGGGGCATTCGTTATTACCCATAGATGAACCTCTATTGTGGGCGATCGCCCGGACGCTGCACGAAAACGCGATCGCCCGGTTGCACTCCCGACAGGATTTGGGTGCGGTTATCCACCGATGTGCCAAGGGTAACTTCGCGGAATTGGGGTTTGCCCTCCTCGTCGGGAACGAGCACGCCGGTTTTGCTGTTTTCGGTAACGATCGCCACGGTGGGCACCGTCAGGGCATCGGAAATGGTTTGTCCCACAAAGCGCAAATCCGTATTCATGCCCGAACGCAATTGTTCCTGTCCCGTCGCCAAGCTGACACGAACCTGAAACGAAGTCACGTTCTGTTCAAGGATGGCTTCCGGCGCAATCAGGCGCACCTGTCCGCGAAATGTCTGGTCGGGGAAAGCATCGGCGGTTATCTCCACGGTTTGCCCCACCCGGATCGCCCGCACGTCTACTTCCGGAACCCGAGCTAGGATTTCAAGCCCACTGGCGATCGCCACAATGGAGGAGGAGGTGGCCGAATTGGTCGCTGAGGCACTGGTGGTGGGTGTGACAAACGCGCCGCTGTTGGCATACTTTTGGGTGATGATGCCGTCAAAGGGAGCCCGCACAACGGTGTCATCCAACTGGACTTGAGCCGCCTGAAGGCTGGCTTCGGCCTGGGCCCTTTGGGCTTCGGCCTGGGCGATGTCCTCAAAGCGGCTGCCGTTGCGGGCCTCCTCTAAAACCCGCTGCTGCTCCAAAAGCCCGGCCCTGGCATTGTCGAGATCGGCACGGGCATTGCGCTCCTCGGTTAAAACTTCATCGAGGCGATCGCGGTTGATCGCTCCTTCCTGCTGCAGGCGGCTAAATCGGGAAGCACGGGTTGCGGCCAGGTTTAATCGGGACTGGGCCGTAGCCAAGCGGGCCCGCGCCGCGGTGACCCGCGCTTCAAGGGCGGCAATGTTTTCGGGGCGGGTACCATTGCGCAGCCGGGCGAGATTAGCTTCGGCAGCCAACAAATTGGCCTGGGCTTGGCTCACCTGGGGCTCGAGGTTGCTGGCGTCCATCCGGGCAACCACCTGCCCGCGCCGCACGCGATCACCCTGCTCCACCAAAAGCTCGGCCAAAATGCCTGCCTGCTTGGGGCTAAGGTTTACGGTTTGAATCGGAGTCACCGTACCGCTGGCGCGGATCTTGATGGCGAGGGGCTCGGGTGTGACCGTAATGGTGGCGTCCGTCAGGGAAGTGACGCGGGGTTCGCCGCGAAATTGCAGGGCTACCCAACCCCCAGTTGCCACGATTAGGGCAGTGACGAGGGCCCATTTGCCCCATTGCTGCTTCGATGCCGTTGCTTTGATATCCATCGGTCATGACACTTTAGTATTTTTTAATCTAGCGTGTTTGAGCGCGATCCCGCACTGTCTGGGGATAGGTTTCAGGTACAATGGCAATGCTTTTTTAAGTGCTTTTTGCGGATGGAGCGACCTGTGACTTTTGACTACGATGTGATCATTATCGGTGCCGGTGTTGGCGGCCACGGAGCCGCCCTCCACGGCGTGGCCTGTGGGCTCAAGGTTGCCGTGATCGAAGCCTCCGATATGGGCGGCACCTGTGTCAATCGTGGTTGCATTCCTTCTAAGGCTCTCCTGGCAGCCTCCGGTCGGGTGCGGGAATTGCGCAACCAACACCATCTCCATGCCCTAGGGATTTCGGTGCAGGGCGTGGAGTTTGATCGCGGGGCGATCGCTGGCCATGCTGCGGCTATGGTTCAAAAATTGCGCGGCGACCTAACCAATAGCCTCAAGAAACTGGGGGTCGCAGTGATACCAGGTCGGGGTAAGGTGGCAGGTTGCCAAACCGTGACTGTCAATGGACGGTTGCTTACGGCCCGCGAGATTCTCCTGGCACCCGGCTCGGTTCCCTTCGTCCCCAAGGGGATTACCCTCGACGGAACTACGGTCTTTACCAGCGACCAAGCTGTGCGCCTGGACTGGTTGCCCGAATGGATCGCCATTGTTGGCAGCGGCTACATCGGCCTCGAATTTTCCGATGTCTACACGGCCCTAGGCAGTGAAGTCACGGTGATCGAAGCTCTGGATCAACTGATGCCGGGATTTGACCCCGATATTGCCAAGCAGGCGGAGCGCATTTTGATCAAGCCCCGGGATATTGAGACCCACACGGGCGTATTTGCTGCCAAGGTCACCCCCGGCTCCCCAGTGCGGATTGAATTGGTCGATGCTAAAACCAAGGAAATTGCCGACATTTTGGAAGTTGATGCCTGTTTGGTAGCTACGGGGCGGGTTCCGGCGACCCAGGATCTCGGACTCGAAACGGTTGGCGTTGCTGCCGATCGCCGCGGATTTATTGAGGTCGATGGGCGCATGGCCGTTCTCAAGGACGGGGAGGCCGTGCCCCATTTGTGGGCCATTGGCGATGCTACGGGCAAGATGATGCTGGCCCATGCAGCTTCTGCCCAGGGGGTAGTGGCCATCGAAAACATGTGCGATCGCCCGGCCACCGTCGACTACCGCAGCATCCCGGCCGCAGCTTTTACCCATCCGGAGATCAGCTTTGTGGGACTGACCGAACCCCAAGCCCAGGAAGAAGCGTCCCAGCAGGGCTTTAGGGTGGGTACCGCCCGCACCTACTTCAAGGGCAATTCTAAGGCCCTTGCCGAGGGCGAAACCGATGGCTTGGCCAAAATCATCTACCGCCAGGATACGGGAGAACTGCTGGGGGTGCATATCATTGGCATCCATGCCTCGGATTTGATCCATGAAGCTTCAGGGGCGATCGCCCAGCGGGCCAGCGTCTACCAATTGGCCCGTCAAGTTCATGCCCACCCCACCCTGAGTGAAGTGTTAGATGAAGCCTACAAGCGGGCGAGTCATGGTGCCGCAGTTTCTTAGACTGAGCCTGTCCGGAGCGTCGGCTGTGCTGGGGATGCTTTGGGGTGCGGCGCCCCTAGGGGCACAGCAGGGTTTGCTGCCCTCCGGGACGGACATTCCCGAGGAAGTTTTGCGGGCAGAAATCTACACCGAAGCGCGATCGCCCATGGATGGACGCCTTCTTAGTGCTGCCGAATACGCCGAGCTAGAAGAAACCCTTTCTTCCCTGGAGAATCTGCCTGCTGAGGGCTTTGTCTCCGATGAAGTGCGGGAACTGGTGGGACTGCTGCGGTTACGGCAAATTTTGCGGCGCTGGATCCCCTTCGTTCCCTAGGGCGTTCCTTCGGGGATCCCTAGGAAAGGGCAAAACCACTAAACTAGTTAATTATTAGTGTTTATTTCTGTCTTCCAACACGTAACCACAGGTATTCCCATGGCAAGCGCAGCGGTTCAGGGCTCCCGGCTGGAGGTAGAGGAATCCATTCCTTTGCGGGTGATGGTGCAATTGCTGGTTTTTATCGGCATTGGGGCGGCGGATGCGGCAACGGGTACCACCAATAGCCTGTGGGCAATTCCCCTCAGTGCGATCGGCGCTGGCTGGGGCTGGTATGCCCGACATCAGCGCAATCTGGTGGTGAAGTTTCTGATTGCCATAACGATGATTGCTATGCTGGTGCTGTTTTTGCGCGATCTGCTGACCCTGCAAGATGAAACCCGCTCCCTGTTGGCACGACTTCTGATTCAACTGCAGGTGCTGCACAGCTTTGACCTGCCGCGGCGCAAGGATCTGGGGTACTCGGTCACCATTGGGATGATCCTCCTCGCCCTGGCCGCTACCCAGAGCCAAACCATGGGATTTGCGGTTTGGTTGGTTGTTTTTCTGGTTGTGGCGCTGCCGGTATTGATTTTGGATCAGCGATCGCGCCTTGGGATCCTCACCCGCCACTTTCAGCCCCAGAAATTGGGCCTGTCCCCTGCTCCGATGCTAGGCTTGCTGGCCGTGGTTTTGGTGCTTGGGCTAGGAATTTTTCTGTTTCTACCGCGCCTGCCGGGTCTTCAACTTCAGGATTTTCCCGTGAGCGTGAATGTTTCCGTGCAGCGCCAAGTTCCCGCTGGCGGTATCATCACCCGTCCCAATACCCCCAATACGCCAACTGGCGTGGATCCCTCGGGTACGGGAGGAACGGTGACGCCGGGGGGAGAAACGGAAGCGAATTCCCTGCCGCCACTCTTTGCCGAAGAGATCGACACCTCCGGCAGTGGCTCCCAAAATCTCGATCCCCAACTGGTAATGCGGGTGCGATCGCAGGCGGCCCTATTCTGGCGGGTTCTGGCCTACGACGAGTACACGGGCAAGGGCTGGCGCATTTCTCGCAATGATAAGGACAAAGGGCACATCCGCACGTTCCGTCGCGCCCCGTGGAACTACGAATTTTTGCTCGCCGATGGACGGTTTCAGGTGGATTCGGCTGCCCTCCGCCAAGTAATCCAAACCTACACCATCACCAGTCGGGATTTTCCCAACCTCATTCCCGCCGCTTCCATCCCCTTCCGTCTGTTTTTCCCCAGTGAGGAAATTGACGTGGATTTGGAGGGGGGGATTCGCTCACCGGGCCCCCTGCCCGAGAGCCTAACCTACACGGTGGTGTCGGCGGTACCCATCCGCGATGAAGCTGTGTTGCGCATGCTCCCAGCTACCTATCCTCGGTTCGTTCGCAATCATTACCTTGCCGTTCCCGAGGCGATCGCCCCGATGTTGAAACAGCGGGCCGAGGAGTACTTCGCGGCTGCCCGGGATGCCCAGGGTCGCCCTATTGATCTATCAACGCCCTACCTCAAAGCCAATTACTTGACCTCCATAATCAAGCAAAACTTTAAGCTAGACACCCGAGACTCCGATGGCAGCGACCTAGTCAGTCAGTTTTTAGCCAATGGGGGGGGGCGGGAGTCCAATTTTGTGACGACCCTGGCCCTGATGCTCCGCAGCGTAGGGATTCCTACCCGTTTTGCCACTGGCTTTGCCCCGGGCAATTTTAATCCTTTTACCGGGCTATACGAGGTTTACAACAGCGACACGATTTCCTTGGTGGAGGTGTTTTTCCCGCGGCGGGGCTGGCTGGCTTTTGACCCTGTCCCGGGGCGTCCCGTAGCTCCCCCGTCTATCGAGCAGAATCGCACCTTTAGTGCCCTCGAAGCCTTTTGGCAATGGGTGCGCGGTCTCCTGCCGCAACCGATCGGCGATGCCCTGGCGGCATTTTTCCAAGCCATTGCTAGGGCTGTGGTGGGGATCGTAACCTGGTTGATAGTTACCCTCAGTGAGCTGGGATGGGCGGGCGTGGTCTATGGCATCATCGGTCTATTCGGGCTGGGACTGGCGGGCTGGGGGCTGTGGCAGCTGGGGCTAAGCTGGCGGCGCTACCGCCGATTGCAACGTCTTGACCCGGTGCAGCGCGTTTATCAGCAAACCCTCAGTTGGCTGGAGGAGCAGGGCATTCCCAAACAGCCGTGGCAAACCCCGGAAGAATTTTTGGCAATGGCAGGCGGTCGCCTCCCCCCCAGCAAGCAGGACATCCTGCGGCAAATCGTTCAAGCCTATCAGGATTGGCGCTACGGCGGCCGCCAGCGTCTGGTGACGGAGTTGCGTCAGTGGCTCAAGAGCCTGAAAAGTCCCTTTCAGTCATCCCAAGAGTAGCCTCTTAGGTACACTGGGATCACTTGCTCTACCGAGGTTCCATGGCACGAAACCCCCAACATCATGCCCTTGCTGCGATCGAAGAACGGCTCCTTAGGGGAGAGGCTCTCATTCCCGACTCCCCTACCAATCTGCTCGAGGTTGTGGGCGTGCTGGAGAGCTACGGGCGGGTTCTCGATGCCTACCATCGCACCCTGCTTTTTGTTGCCGAAGGGCAATTTTTGGAGCTGTTTCCGTTTTTCAAATACTTCAATGGTGAGGTGACCCCCGCCAAGCTGTGGCGGCACTGGCGGCACGATCGCATCAATTACGAGTTTGCCGAATACTGCATGCGGGCGATGTTGGTGCATGGCGGCGGACATCTGGATGCCTACCTCGATAGCCCGGATTTTTGCCAGCGGGCAGATCGGGCGATCACCGCCAAGTTGGGGCAACTTTTGTGGTTGCGGCCGCTTTTAGGCACCCTCAATCACCTCGCTCCCGAGTTTCTGCGGGAGCAGGTGCGGATGATGGCCTACTACTACGCCCTCGGGGCTTTTTGGCAGGTGATGGCGGCAATGTTTCTAGATCTGGGCGATCGCTACCACCGCGGCCACATTACCAGCATTCCCCACGTTGTCTGGCATATCCGCGATGGCTTGGTGGCAGCAGCAACCAAACCGATTGTCTATCGGGTGGCGATCGCCGGAGAGACCTACACCATCATTCCCCCTGAGGCGGAGATTCAGTTTTTGCGGGATACGGCAGTGCCCTACGTTGAGGCAGTGTTCTTCCGCTCCTTTCCCTTTCGCGGCGCAGTTTCCTACAACGCCCAACTGCATCAAATTAGCCGCGATCCAGCGGGATTCACCTATGGGGCCCTCTACGCTGACCCCCTACCCGTGGGGGGAGCAGGCATTCCTCCGGCATTGCTGATGCAGGATATGAAGGTTCATTTGCCCGACTATCTGCACCAGTTTTACGCCCAGAGCACAAGGGCGACGGCGGATGAGCGCATCAAAATTTGCATCTCCTTCCAGAAGTCGATGTTTTGCGTCACCTCGGCCGCAATCCTAGGGCTCGCCCCCTATCCCATCCCATCTACCCAGCCCCAGGAATGGGCGGCCAACCAATCCTACCTGCGCGGCTGGCTGGAACGGCTGAAACACACGCAGTTGCTGACCCTCCAGGACGGCGCAGCGGCTGTACCCGAACCTGGTCTTTAGTCAGGTCGGGGGTTGGCGTTCCACTGCCCTTGGTAGAGGATGTAGGACTTAATGGGGATTCCAGCGCGAACGATGGGCACGGTGCGGAGTTCCCTGAGGTTGGTGACTTGGCGGCGCACTTGATCGTTAATCGGATGCCAGTCATCGGCGAGGAGGGTAATCCGTTGTCCCGGCTGGGGATCTTGCTGCCACAGGGTAAACTGACTCACCCGGGGGGAAAGGGTGCCGATGTTGGGGGTTTTGAGGGCGTAGCCCAGTAGGGCAGCCGTACGGTAGTCGGTGGTAAAAAGAGGACGCTGCCATTCCGAGGCGGGCAGTGCGGCGACAACATCCGCCCAGCCATAGTGGAGCCGACCATCCCGATCACTCTCCGCCGAAAAAAAGGCGGTGAGGGGCAACCAGCAATGGTTGAGGGTAAAGAGCAAGGCAAACAGGATCCCCCAGCCCTGGATGGCCCACCACCAGCGCCCTTGGCGCGCCAACCACGGAATAACTAGGGGAAAAACCAGGAGGTAGGCCATCACATTCCAGTAGTAGTAGGCCGTGGAGGCTACGGAGAGCAACAGCAGGGCCGTGGTCGGTAGCCGAAACCCCCACCGAGCGATCGCCGGATAGCAGGTGTCGCGCCGCCCATCGAAGAAATGCACCCGACTCCAGGCGGCGGCAATTACGGGCGAGAACATGACCAGGGAGATGCCTATAAAACTTAACGGCTCCGTCAGGCGCATGGTGAAATCGCCACTATCGGTGCTGCGGACGGCATAGAAGCTCAGGCTGGCCCAGTTGTTTTGAAAGTTCCACCACAGAACCGGGCTCCAGGCGATCGCCCCCACGGCCAGGGCATAGACCATCGGCCACGTCCAGAGCAGGCGACGCAACCGCCGATCCGCCGCCACCATTCCCAGCACCGCGAGGGCAAAAAACGCCATGTTGTATTTGGTGATCGTGGCCAGGGCGATCGCCACCAGTCCACCCGTCAGGTGCCAAAAGGAGCCGTGCCCCCACTCCCGGTAGGCATCGAGATAGCACAGCAGCCAATAGCCTGCCAGCAATGTCAGGGCGATCGCCAGGTGATCGTGCCATGCCAGGGAAAGCGTCACCCAAAACACCGGACTAGCCAGCACCAGAGTGATGAGGGGGAGCCAGTACCGCCGCCCGTTGTAGCCATAGAGGTACCGCAGCAGCGCCCCATAGGTAATAAACACCATGCCATTGGTGAAGACATTAGCCAACCGCAATGCGGCTAGGGATGAACCGGCGATCACAGTGATCAGCCCCTGGGCCCAGGCGAACAGGGGCGGGTGGTCGTAGTAGGAGAATTGCCAGCGCTGCCCCCAAAGCCAGTAGTAGGCTTCATCGGGATTGGGCGGTGCCCAAAACCAAAAGCACAGCCGCAGACTGCCATAGATTGCCAGAACCCAGATCATGCCAGTAGCGCCCGCATCCACTTAGGCGGATCGGGGATGGGGTGACCCAGCCGCTCCAACAGAAAATACCCTGCTCCATGGACTAGGAGCAAATACAGCCCATTGCTGATACCGATGCTGCCAAGAATCAGCCCTTGAATCAGCCACAGATCCGGTGCCGCCAAAAATTCCACCCATGGGGATAGCTGGGACAACCAATTGAGAAACCCGCTAATCTGCACCACAAAGTAAAACCACAGGTTCTCCCCCACCATTAGGGACAAAAAAGCTAGTTGCACCAGGGTTCCGGCGACGGCCGTGACCACGCCGACACCCATGGATAGCCACCAAGCGTAGCCCCGCCGCCACAAAAAACCTAGCAACAGGCCCAATATGCCATGGGGAAACACGTACTGAAAACTGCGAATTGGGCCCATCAGCACCATCAGCAGCAATGTCGCCACCACGAGGGTCATGATCGCGGCCCGCCCCTGCCAACGCAGATAGGCTAGGGCGACGGGAAGCGGAAACAGCATCCGCAAGAAGGGCCCCACCGGAAAGTAGAAATTGATCAGGAAAATCAGGGCATTGGCACTAGCGAGGAAAGCCGTCTCAACCGTAATCAGGGTAGTCTTTGCGGTCATGGTTGACCCGCCGTATCCGGCAGCGATCGCCGCAACCCATAAAGCCAAATCAGCCCCAAAGTGCCCAAGGCGATCGCCCCCAAACTAACTGCTTGGGCTATCCGCAGAGATGTCCCCACCATCAGGCTATCGGTTCGCAAACCCTCAATCCAAAAACGACCCACACTATAGCCGATCGCGTAGATCATCACCAGCGTCCCCGACCGCGCTTGGGGAAAACGGTTAAACAGCGTAATCAACACCGACAGCACCACCAAGTTCCACAGGGACTCGTACAAAAACGTAGGATGAAAATATTGGGCCCCCTCAAGCCCCGGGGGACGGCGCTCCGGTGGAATGTAGAGTTTCCATGGCAAGTCCGTCGGCGTACCAAAGGCTTCGGAGTTGAAAAAATTGCCCCATCTCCCGATCGCCTGTCCCAAAACCAAGGAGGGCATAACCACATCCGCCAACAACCAGACCGAAATCTGCCGCCGCCGGGCAAAGATCCATGCGGCGATCGCCCCACCCAAAATGGCACCATGGATGGCAATGCCCCCCTCCCAAATGGCAAAGGCCTTCGTCCACGGCTGCCCCTGATAGCGCTCGTGCCAGGCAAAGGCCACATAGTAGAGCCGGGCGCAGGGAACCGCACCCACAATCAGCCAAATGGCCAAATCACTGATCACATCGGCGGTGAGCCCCCGACGCTCCGCCAACCTTTGGGCTAAAAAGGTGCCTAAAACCACGGCGATCGCGATGAGGAGCCCATACCAACGCAAGGATACGGGTCCCAAACGAAACAATTCCGCGCCCGGCGACATAAACTCAGCAGCGACCAACGACAGCATGGCTAACTATTTTCAGCAAAATGTTCCTTCATCTTAGAAGATTCCCGTCCCCCGAGGGCCCTCCCCCATCGGCACATATTCAGAATTAGTACAGATTTGCATCCACCGATATGGACTAAGCTTGGATTTGGTTCTTGTCTGGGATCAACTACGGACTTTCTCCATCATGCCCGCCATGGGCAGGCAGTTGTTCCCACCGACCGAACGACACGAAACCCTGAAAATATCCACCTACCGAGGATGACACCATGCCTGAAGAATCACAAAAGCAAGAGCAGCAGTCCGGATTGGGCGGAATTCTAGAAAACGTCAAGGAAGGAGCCGCCAAACTGGGCGATGCGATCAAGGACAAAGTTGAGGGCGTTGTAGGCGAAGAAAACCTCAAAAAGGCTACCGATGTGCTCAATACCGATGTCGGAGCTATGGCGAAGGATACCGCCGAAAGTGCTGTCAATGCCCTCGAAAACCTGACTGGCAGGGATCTTGACGGCGATGGCACCGTCGGTAGCCAACCCAAGGAAGAACCCAAACAGGACTAGGTATTTGTCGTTGCCTCGCCCTATTCATTCCTAGAAAAAAAGATCCGCGCTCCTACTCCGAGGCGGATCTTTTTTTATGATTATTTATTGATTTATTGCTTTGTTTTTTTGCGTTGGGCAGCTCTTCACTGTTTGCTTCGCTGCTAGCTAATGCTTGCTACTATTTGCCATTTTTTGCTGCAATCTTCGACCGAAGCATGAATCGCACCAGGACTTGGGATTCCTAATCGAAATAGAACAGGGTAACTACCTTCCGCTGCTCTTCGGCCTCTTCGCAGGTGCGCAGCAGGGTGTGGCTGTCATGGAAGGCAAAGCAAATCAATTGCTGACACTTACCAATAATTTCTTGGTTGCACAGCGCACTGGCTTCCGCCAAAGTCAAGGCATCGTATTCGCCGTGCTCGATAAGGTGCACAACGTTTTCTAACTGCTCCCGCGACTCGTGGGGTTGGCGCGCCAAACTCTGGGGCAAAATCACTGTCAGGAGGTTGGGATCGGCCCGCATAGCCCCGCGAATAACCGCCAGATTGATGCCCGTTGCCCCAGAGGTGATGATGCGATTTCCAGCTTGGGTGAGGGCGTAGCTTAAAACCTCAATCAGGTGTTGGTGGGTCAGCGGCACATGCCTACTGCCGAGAATGGCGATGCGCTTGGAACTTTGCTGCTGAATTGTGGCCAGTTCTTGCAGGAAATCATCTAACTTGGGTAGGTTAATTGACTGCGTCAAGCAAACCCTCTCAATCGCAATGGCTATAGTGCTTCAACACAATATCATGGGATCTTCTCGCCCCCGCCTGTGTTACGAATTTTTGGAAAACCCAACACGCAATCGGCTAAAACAGAAACGGCAATCGCACTGCCGATCGCAATTTCCGCACTGCTGCGGGCGGTGAGTTCTTGCCCCGATGGGGTGCGCAATGAATAGAGGAAGTCCCTACCCAAAAAGGCGCGATCGCTAATTACAAAGCCACTGGGCTCATTGGTTCGCCGCAGATCCAGTTCCTCAGGACGAATGGACACTTCCCACTGCTGAAGTTCGGCTTCCGAAGACTGGGGTTGGGTCTGCCCAGGCAAGAGGCCCAATTCCGTGAACCAGCCACCGGACTCCCTACGCGCCGCCAGGAAGTTGGCTTGGGTGACAAACTCCGCAACAAAGCGCGATCGCGGGGCCCGATAGATTTGCTCTGGCGTATCCCATTGCTCTAGGTGTCCCTGATGAAGGACAGCAATGCGATCGGAAATGGACAGGGCTTCTTCCTGATCGTGGGTCACAAAGATGGCAGCGATCTTGGCCTTTTTGAGAATTTTGCGCAATTCGTAGCGCAACCGTAACCGCACCTGCACATCCAAGTTACTGAGGGGCTCGTCCAGCAAAATCAGCGGGGGATGGGGTGCCAGGGCCCGGGCTAAGGCAATACGCTGCTGCTGCCCACCGGAGAGCTGATGGGGGTAGCGTTTCTCAAGCCCATTGAGCCCCACGAGGGCGATCGCCTCGGATGCCAAGCCCTGCTGCTGGGGGCGGGGATATTTTTGCAGCCCAAAGGTGACGTTTTGCCAAACCGTCAAATGGGGAAAGAGCGCGTAGTCCTGGAACACCATGCCGATGGAGCGGGACTCGGGGGGAACGTGCCTGTCTAGGGAAGCAACCTGGCGATCGCCCATAATGATGCTGCCTCCATCCAGGGTTTCAAAACCAGCGATCAGGCGCAGCAGCGTGGTTTTACCGCAACCTGAGGGGCCAAGAAGCGTCAAAATTTCTCCGTCCCCGACGGCGAAGGTAATGTCATCCACCACCCATTGGCTACCAAACTTTTTCCGCACCCCCTCCAGTTCTAGGACGGTAGCCTTTCCTTCCATAACCAACACTTAAAAAACACCACCATTGTAGTGATTGTGCAAATCTTTCTCAACTACCAGCCAAATAAAGCCCCCACTGCCCTCCTTCATTGGGGGCGCACTAATTCGACGCCGTCACGCCCATCCGTCGCCTGAAGGTAGACCTTCACCTTTTCATCGCGGGATGTGGGTAGGATCTTGCCTACCAAATCCGGGTGGATCGGCAGCTCCCGGTGACCCCGATCTACCAGCGTCAGGAGGCGTACCGCTTGGGGACGACCGTATTCCTGAAGGGCACTCAGGGCCGCGCCCACCGTCCGACCGCTAAAGATCACATCGTCCACTAGGAATACCAACCTGCCCGTTAAATCCACGGGGATATCGGTCTTGCCTGGGGCACGCAGACCTATGCGATCCAAGTCGTCCCGGTAGAACGTAATGTCGATCGCCCCTACGGCCACGGCCACCTGCTCTAGTTCCCAAATCCTCTGTGCCAGCAGCAAAGAAAGGGGCACCCCTCGCGTAGGGATGCCCAGCAAAATCATCGAATCCAGATCGGAAGCAACTTCAATCACCTGGGAAGCCAGACGGTTGATCGTTCGTCGCACCTCCTCAGCCGAAAGAATTTGAACCAAACGCCCATCGGCCAAGGGCCTACTCCTGGTCGTCTTTGCGGTCTAGGACGTTTTCAATCGCCTTGGCCAAGGCCGCCTTTGGCACCGCGCCCACTACCACATCGACCCGCTGCCCTCCCTTAAAAAGCATGAGGGTAGGAATGCTCCGGATGCCAAATTGGCTGGCAACACCGGGATTTTCGTCCGTATTGAGCTTAAATACCTTGAGTCGTCCTTCGTACTGCTCAGCCACCTCGTCCACAACAGGGGCAACCATCCGACAGGGTCCGCACCATGGTGCCCAAAAATCAACCAACACAGGCAGCTCACTAGATAAGACTTCTTTTTCGAAGCTAGCGTCTGTTACAGATGAGGTAGATGACATTGGCAGGTTACTCCCCGAGTACTCAAATTTTCCTTAGTAGTATAGCTTAGCCTGTTGCAATTCCACCGCGGCGCAATGGGGTGCCCCATTGATGAATGAATGTTACGCCGAACTGAGGGTTTATCTAAGAAATATTGAGAATCAAGACGTTATTCCATGGCTATTGCTATGGTGTTACCAACTTTCACATCACCCATATAAACAAAAAACTATGATTAATCGCAATTCGGCCAAGGATCCTGTGGTAGCTGCTGTCACGGCGGCGATCGGCGCTGGCACCGTAGCTTGCGTGAGTGTGATGCGCGGACAAAATGTCTTCGTGGGCTTGGCCATTACTGCCGTTTCAACGGTTCTGGCCCTGCTGGTTGACCGCTTCTATTTCGACGCCTAGGTTTACGGCCGTTGCTATGAATGGGAATCCTGTCAATCCAATCAATCCCACCGCAATCGTAACGGGGGCCGCTTCGGGAATAGGACTGTATGCCACCCAAGCCCTGATCCGCCGGGGTTGGCACGTGGTGATGGCCTGCCGCGATCGCGCCAAGGCCGAGCAGGCTGCCCAGTCTTTATCCCTCGACGCTAAGAACTACGCGATTGTCCCCTTGGACTTGGCCTCACTGCAACAGGTGCGGGAGTGCGTCTCCCAGGTGCGTCAGTTGGGGCGCTCCATTGATGCCCTCGTCTGTAATGCGGCCGTCTACTTGCCCCTTCTCAAGGAACCCCAACGCAGTGCAGAGGGGTACGAGATCAACGTGGCCGTAAACCACCTGGGTCATTTTCTGCTCACTAATTTACTCTTAGGCGATCTCCAGCAGTCTTCCTATGGGCAGCGTCGGGTGGTTTTTCTGGGTACGGTAACGGCCAACCGGGATGAATTGGGGGGTAAGATTCCCATTCCCGCTCCACCCGATTTGGGCGACATGGCAGGTCTGGCAGCGGGATTTCAAGCACCCATTGCCATGATCGACGGCAAGCCCTTCAAGCCCGGCAAAGCCTACAAAGACAGCAAGCTCTGCAATATGCTGACGGTGCGGGAACTCCACCGTCAGTTCCACGAAACAACGGGAATTACCTTCGGTTCCCTGTACCCGGGATGCGTGGCCGATTCCCCCCTTTTTCGGCACCATTTCCCCCTGTTCCAAAGGATATTTCCTTGGTTCCAAAAGAACGTTACGGGGGGCTATGTCTCCCAGTCCCTTGCGGGAGAGCGGGTGGCCATGGTGGTAGCCGATCCCCAGTTTGCCCAGTCGGGGGTGCACTGGAGTTGGGGCAACCGCCAAAGCCCCGATCGCCAAGCCTTTGTCCAGCCTATTTTTGCCAAGGCGATCGCCGAAGAGCGGGTGGGTAGGCTTTGGGAGCTAAGTGCCCAGTTGGTAGGAATCGGAACTCAGACAGCTAGGTCCCAGGTAGCGAGCTAGGGTCGGGCCGTAGATTTCGTAGATCAGCGTCAGGGGCTGTCCGCCATGCCACAGAAGATAGTGTCGCCCCCAGTACGAGGTGCCCGCACCAAAGGTGCCATCCAGTTGGGGGCAGGTGCCGCAGTAGAGTCCCTTGAGGTCGCGGTAGAGTTCTGTGTGCTTTTGGTGCAGGCTTTTCCAGATGGGCAGGGAAGGATCCTTGAGGTGGGCAGCCATTTGGGCGGAAGACCACCAGGAGGTGGCATGGGAGAATGTTTCCCCAGTGCTGGGCGATCGCAGCCAAATTTGCCGGCGCACCCGCGGCGCTGGAATGAGGCCAATTTCGGGCGGAGCATGGTCATCATCCGTGCCGATGGCGGTCATGGCAACCACATCAACGACGATTTCCGATTGAGTAAGCAATTGGAGGTGCCGGGTCGGAGCCCCATCGCCTAGGAGAAACATCTGCCACTGGGGAGACAGCAGGGAAAAGGGCAAACCACGGCGAATTTCCACCTCCGACCCCTGCCAGAGAGGTGCATGGATCTCGTACCAAGGTTCAAGGGCTTGGGTTTGGGGTGCGGCAGCCATGGCAAGTGCATTAAGAAATGTTAAGTATGTGCTTCCCACATTGTAGCCTAGCCAGCAGTTGCCTAGCCAGCAATGCATTGCCCGTGAACGAAAACCATCTTGGCGAAGTTGAGCAAATTTCGCTGCATCAGTTCGGGGTTGGGGGAGACGATCTGGTTCAGCTCGGTGTAGTACGTAGCCACTAATTTGGGGCGGGCTTCATCCTTAGAAGTCCAGAGGGCACCGGAAACGCTGGTGTGTACCTCTACCCGATAGCCCTGTTCGTGGTTGGTGAGTTCGGCATAGAGTCCGCGAAAGGTGCGGATGACCTCGTGCTGGTCCCCTCGCACCCAAAGGGAGGCCACAAGGTAGGGCCCCCCGATCTTGAGGGGGGTATTTTGGACGGAGCGGCAAGTGTACAGATAGAACAATTGCAGCCAGGGCAGGGGGTAGGAAACTTCGAGGGAACTGTTGCCACTCTGGCGGCACTTGGCACCCGTCGCCTCAAAATATTCCTTCGTGCAGCTCCACTGAAAGCCAAAACGGGCCGCAGTTTTGCTATTGAGGAAAAGATCGCCCCAGTCGGGCTGATCCCAGGGGCGCATATCCAGGGTTTCCATGTATTCGGCAAACTCCTGGGCCAGGCGCTCGGGACGGTTGGCAATAATGCCGTAAAAATCCTGCCAGCAAAAATAGGGCGGATCCGCAGGTGACAGATAGTAGTCGCTTTGGGCGGCACGCTCGAGAACTTCGGGTTCGATTTGGCAGAGGCTATTGGTAATCAGCAGGGTGTAGGTGGGGCGGGGTCGGGTGGCGGCCAGCTCCACAAGCTCAAGAATGTGGTGGCGATCCAGGTTGCTCTCCAGCTTGTTTTCACAAAAGATGTCGCATTCCCGACATTCGAGAACCAGATCGGGAATGTTTTTGTCTTCCGGACTGCCGGCATAGGCGCAGATCCCCTCAAAGTGGACGGGGGGTTTACCCACACGGAGCATAATTTGATCGACTAGCTGCTGCCCTAGCTGGGGAATGTTATCGAGAAGGTACTCCCAGGATCCTGTGAAGCGCTCTTTTTCGGTGAGGGTAACTGGCAGCAGGAAGATATTACGCATGGAGTGACAGTAACTTTTCTCCACCTAGCATACCCGTGAATCGCTGTACCATACAATGGTGACAATTTCTTGTGCGCTATGGTTATGACGCAAGCATCTGTGGCGATCGCCGCCGATCATTTGACTAAGACCTACCGTTCAGGCTTTTGGTTAAATCAAAAGTTAACTCCGCTCCACGACTGTACGCTTACGATCTTTGCGGGAGAGACCTTTGGATTACTCGGCCCCAATGGGGCCGGAAAAACGACGCTCCTCAAACTACTACTGGGCATTGTACCGCCAACTTCCGGGGGAGGGACGATTTTGGGGCATCGCCTTGGCGATCGGGCAGCGAAGCAGTTTATTGGGTACCTTCCGGAAAATGCCTACTACTACGACTATCTCACGGGATGGGAGTTGCTGGATTTTGTGGCGAGCATTTTTGGCATGGGGTTAAACTTGCGCCGCCAGCGCATCGCTGATTTGCTCGACCTTGTGGGGCTGCCCCAGTCGGTGGCTCGCCGGAAGCAGTTGCGGGAGTATTCTAAGGGCATGGTGCAGCGGATTGGCATTGCCCAGAGTTTGCTGAATGACCCGGCTATTGTGTTCCTCGATGAGCCGATGTCGGGTTTGGATCCGGTGGGGCGCTACCAGGTGCGGGAAATCATTTTGCTGCTGAAACAACAAAATAAGACGGTCTTTTTCAACAGCCACATTCTTTCGGATGCGGAGGTGATCTGCGATCGCGTGGGTATTCTCAACCGGGGGGAGTTGATTGCCCAGGGAACGCTCAACGAACTTTTGGGCACCGATCACACCTACCAAGTGAGCGGTCGGGGGGGCGATCTGGAGGTCTTGGCCCAAAGGTTGCTCCACTTCCGGTCTGAGCCGTCCCTATGGCACGGGCAACTGCAGGGGGAGCCCCAGGAATTTTTGGCGTCGCTGGTGGCCCAGGGGGGAACTCTGGTGGAGATGCGGCTCTCTCGCCAAAGCCTGGAGGACTTTTTTATTGAGAAGATTCGTGCCGGGAAGCACAGGGAGAACCCATGATCGAGGTGCGGTGGCAGGAGGGGGCGGTGGCGCGATCGCGATCCTTGGAGATGGGGGTTCTGCGCCTAGGGCGGGATCCCCAGCAGTGCGACCTGTGTTTGGATGATCCCCATGTCAGCCGGTTCCATGCTCTGATCGCCCGCAGTCCCGAGTCCCCATCCTACGTATTGCGGCGCAAAAGCGCCACCAATGGCGTGTTTTTGGAAGGGCAAGCCGTGGCGGAGGTGGAGGTGGATGTGCCCCTACCCCTACCCTGTCGGGTGCAATTGGGCAAAACCCTGCTGTGGATTACGGCGATCACGACCCCGGGTGTGCGACACGTGCAGTGTCCCAATGCCGCCTGCCGCAAGCTCCATCCCTACGATCGCGTGGCGGACGTGTGCGCTTTTTGTGGCACCTCCCTCGCGGGGGGGCGAACGGTGGTAGGTCCCTAATGCGGATTGATGTCGTTACCCTATTCCCGGAATTTTTTCAGTCGCCCATGGACTGCAGCCTGTTGGGACGGGCGATCGCCCGGGGTATCTTTACGATCGCCTTTACCAATCCCCGGGACTTTACACGCGATCGCCATCGGCGTGTCGATGACGAGCCCTATGGGGGTGGTGCGGGTATGCTCCTAAAGCCGGAGCCTATTTTTGCCGCCGTAGAATCCCTACCCGTGTGTTCCCCCCGGGAAATTATCTTCGTCTCTCCCCAGGGCGAGCCCATGGGGCAGCAGCTGTTCCAGGAACTGGCGGGTTTAGCCCAGATGGTCATCCTCTGCGGTAGCTACGAGGGTGTTGACCAACGGGTGTGCGACCACTTGGTGACGCGGGAGGTGTCGTTGGGAGATTTTGTCCTGACCAGCGGCGAAATTCCGGCCCTTGCCCTGATCAATGGCGTCGTGCGGCTACTCCCAGGAACGGTGGGCAAGGAAGAGTCCCTCAAGGCGGAGAGTTTTGAGACCCATTTGTTGGATTATCCCCAGTACACCCGTCCGGCGGAATTTCGGGGCTGGCGGGTGCCGGAGGTGCTGCTGTCGGGAAACCACCAGGCGATCGCCCAATGGCGGCACCAGCAACAGTGGCAGCGCACCCAGGAGCGCCGTCCTGACCTTTTGGCAGATTGCGATCAAGACACCCCCGCACCGGGGAACTCGCGCTATGATGCGGGGGATTTTTAGCCACATCCCAGGTTTGAGCCGTGACCATCAGAGCGCTGCTGCATTGGGTGGGGATCGGTATTCCCCTAGTGCTGGGGAGTTCCGGGGCGATCGCCCGTCCTAACCCGCTCTACTACCTTGATATCAACCAACACTGGGCCAAACCCCAAATTGAGGCCCTCCTGCCGCGTCTGCCGGTCTCCATGCTGGCGGAACCCCATGCCGGTCGCTTTGCACCCGACGAGCCCCTCACCCGGGCCCACCTAGCGATTATGCTGCAAACTTTTTTTGGCAATCGCTCCCAGCGGCGCTCCAGTCGTAGCTTTCCCGACGTTCCCCGGGGTCACTGGGCCCAGGGAGCGCTGCAGTTCGCCTACGATCGCCAGCTCATGGAGGGAGATCGCACTGGTGCCATGCGCCCTGAAACTCCAGTGAGCCGTGCGGAAGTACTGCTGGCCCTAGCCGCGGCTCTCGATCTTCAGGATGCCAAAAGCTTCCCCGCCAATCCGGGCACCTACCTAGCCCAAACTTACCGCGATGGGAGGGCCATTCCCCGTCCCCAACAGGGGGCGATCGCCGCCCTCACCCAACGAAATCTTGTGATGAGCTACCCCGACCCTCGCCTGCTCAATGGCGGCACACCCATCCGCCGGGGGGAATTGGTCGCCCTATTCCATCAAGCCCTGGTCCATCGGCAGGACGTAGCACCAGTGCCAACCCCCTTTGCTGTCCGGGGAAGTCGCCTCGGGAGTAGCCGCGACCAGGTTAAAATAACCCGCCTTGAAGTGCGCATCTCCCAGCGCCGGGTCTTTGCCTTTGCCGGTAACCAAGCTGTCAAGAGTTACCCCGTTGCCGTCGGTCGTGCCGGATGGGAAACGCCCCTTGGGCGGCACCGCGTCAGACAGCTAATCCCCTATCCCGCATGGCAAAACCCCTTTACCGGAGCAGTCATCCCCAGCCGCGATCCCGAGAACCCCCTAGGCGATCGCTGGATCGGCTTTTGGACCAACGGCAAAGAGTGGTCGGGATTCCATGGCACGCCCAATCGGGCCTCCGTCGGACAAGCAGTCTCCCACGGATGCATTCGCATGTTCAACGAAGACATCCGGGAA
>DBAX01000090.1 GCA_002291895.1 Cyanobacteria bacterium UBA999 | reverse complement strand
CCCCACCGTGCCATGCCCCACCCCCCCAGAATTGCCCAGGCCGTTTGCCACAGCAGCACACCCGTCAGACTCCAGGACACCCAGGGCGGGGGCACCACCCGGGCGATCGCCTCGGGTACCGCGATTCCTAACAGCAAGCGGATGGCGGTGCCCATCGCAGCACCCGCCCCTGCCAAACCGCAGACGCGCTTCCAGGGAATGGGCGATCGCCCTTGATATGCGTCAGGAATGGAGCCAGCCGCGGAGCGCAAGTACAAAACGGCTCCTCCGAGGGCCAGGGCCCCGGCGGCAAAGGCTGGCACCGCCCCCAAGGACAGTAAAAAATCCTGGGCAATTGGGCGCAGCGCCCCCCACACCCCAGAAGAGAGGGTCAGCAGGCTGGCAGCTATGGGTAGGGGAATTTGCCCCCCCATCTGGGCCAGCAAACTCAGCACTGGGCTGCGAAATACGGCCATGGCCACCGACCATACCAGCACCAACCCCACAAAGGGCCCACCCATCCCGGCGATCGCCAACCAGGGTAAAGCCCCAAACAACGTTGCGGCCACCAATGCTGCCCCCCCAATCAAAGACCAACGCCGTGCCAAAAGGTGCCGCCAGCGATCGGAAAGCACCCCCATCGCAGGCTCGATCCCAAGCAGCAGTAGGTTTTCCATGACCAGTAGGGAACGGATCCAGGTGGAATCAAGCCCCGCTTCAGCCAAAAGACGGGGCAGCACGAGGTCGTAGATTACCCAACATAAAGTAATTGCCCCTTGCACTAAAGCGAGTGAACCCAGGGGCGACATCGGAGCTATGAACGCAACAAAACCTTAACGGGAGCGGGGCAGCAGGCACCCTTGGAATGAAATCTGGCCGTCGGGCATAATTGCGCGACACAGGTTGGTTTGGCTCAGATCTACGCCCGTCAAATCCGCTTCGGTCAAATCTGCCCGATAGAGATCCGCACCCCGCAGATCCGCATTCCGCAGATCCGCCCGGTAGAGGCTGGCGTAGCGCAGGCTGGCATCCCGCAGATCCGCCCGCACGAACTTGGCATAGACCAATTCAGCATCCACAAGGTTGGTGCGGCGCAAATCGGCCTCCGTGAAATCTGCAAACTTCCAGCGGCTATTGCGTCCGTTGGCGCCCATCAAGTTGGCACGAATGAAATCCCCATTGATGGCGTAGGTGTTGCGCAGATCCGCGCCCATCAAGTTGGCGTTGCGGAAATCCACATAAAACAGGGTGGCACCGACTAAGTCAACACCATTCATCACACTGCGGCGCAGGTCGGTTACGTCGAGAAAGGCACCGCGCAGATTGGCATTGGGGGCGCTGGCACCAGCCAACTCGCACCGCTGACACTCACGGGTCTCCACCAGAATCTTTAGATGTTCAGCGTTTTGGGCCAGAGCCGGAGACGTGGCGATCGCCGTCATCGCAAGGGCCGTCGTCAGCATGGACAGTTTCATAATGTCACCTATGGGAGAGCTAAAAATTGGGCATGAAGACCACAAACCATTACCTACAGTTACCATAGGTTCGTCATTCGGCATATAGGCGATCGCGAGGAATTCCCCAGCGCTTTTTAGCCATTGGCAAACGGGTGCCGAAGCACTTAAGATCAATCATTTAGACTCTCATAGAAAACCATGCAGGCAACGCTTAACTTCCTTCCCAACTCCGCCGGACTAGACGACATCCCCATCCTGTTCGTGCTGGTCATGCTGGAGTCGATTCTGTCCGCCGACAATGCTGTTGCCTTGGCTTCCCTAGTGCGGAGTTTGCCCGATCCGGATCAGGAAAAGTGGGCCCTCCGCTACGGCTTGGTAGGGGCGTTCGTCCTGCGCATTCTGTTGATTTTTGCGGCCACTTGGGTGATCAAGTACTGGCAATTTGAACTGGCGGGGGCGGTCTATCTTCTATGGTTGTCGGGAAAGTTCTTTTGGGAAAATGCCCAAGAACATGACGCCGAACACCCGATGCGCATGGCCGACAGCCTGTGGAAGGTCATCGCCCTGATTTCCTTTACCGACCTTGCCTTCTCCCTCGACAGCGTGACTGCAGCGGTGGCCGTAGCCCAGGAGACGTGGCTCGTCTTGGCGGGCGGTGTCATAGGGATCATTGCCCTGCGCTTTTTGGCTGAACTTTTTATCAAGTGGATCGCCGAGTTTACCTATCTGGAGTCGGCAGGTTACTTGATTGTGATGCTTGTAGGCCTACGGTTGCTGCTCAAGGTGATCGCCAAGCAGTACGTTCCCCCCGAATGGCTGATGCTGGCGATGATCGGTATGATGTTTGCCTGGGGATTCTCCAAGCGCAACCCTGAGCCACAGGAAGTTCCCGCCGAAGTCAAGGAAGTTATTTAAGGAACTCTGCTATGAATTTCCCCGATGATTTGCAATACACCGCCTCCCACGAGTACCTCCGCTGGGAGGGCGATGTGGTTACTGTCGGCATCACTGCCTTTGCGGTCGATCAGTTGGGAGATATTGTGTTTCTGTCCCTCCCGGAAGTGGGCGCAACGGTGACCCAGGGTGCAGCCTTTGGTACCGTGGAATCGGTCAAGGCCGTCGAGGATATCTATGCCCCCGTTTCCGGAACCGTCGTAGCGGCGAATACACCGCTGGCGGATGACCCGGAGTCCCTTGGCACCGACCCCTACGACGCGTGGCTGCTTAAAATCCAGGTGCAGGGGGGTGATCGCACCCCCACAATGACCGCCGCGGACTACCGTGCCAAGGTGGAAGGCCACGCCTAAGCCCGGTTAGGGTTCTTGGTAGATCGTGGCAATGAGGGCGGCATACTTCTCTAACACCGCATTGCGGCGGATTTTGAAGGTTTGGGTCATGGTGCCATCGGCAATGCTGAGGGGCTCGAGGAGAAAGGCAAACCCGCCAATTCGGTCGTTGACGCTGTAGCCGGGGCGGTTTTTGACCTCGCGGCTGAGTTCTTCTCGAAAGAGCGATCGCATCGCTGAGGTTGCCAGCTCCTGGGCGCGTACTTCGGGAGAGGCTTGGGGAGACACAAGACCGTCGGCTTCTAGGGCAGTGAAGTTGGGGTGAATCAGGGCCCCGAGTTGCCGCTGATCCTGACCGACTAGGACAATCTGGTCGATGTAGGCGCTCCGGAGACAGGCATCTTCAATGGTCTGGGGCTCGATGTTTTCGCCGTTGCTGAGCACAATGGTGTCCTTTGCTCGGCCGACAATGACCAAGTCCTGCCATGGGGTGACATAGCCGAGGTCGCCGGTATTGAACCACCCCTGGGCGTCGATGGCTTTCGCCGTAGCTTCGGGATTGCGGTAGTAGCCCTGCATCACCTGGGGGCCGCGGATGCACACCAGCCCCTGCTTGCCTGTGGGTAGCTCTTGGTGGGTTTCGGGATCCACGACTCGGGTTTCGGTTTTCGGTAGGGGTTGCCCATCGCCATTGCGGATGTTGCGGTGGGGGCGGCGCACGTGGGTGATTGGGGCGGTTTCTGTCAGACCGTAGCCCCCCAAAATGGGAATGTCGGCCAGTTCATAAAAATCTTCTAGGTGCTCGGCGATTGAGCCGCCGCCGCTAACCACATAGCGGATTTGCCCACCGAGAGCCTGCCGCACCTTGCCATAAACTAGCAAATCCCCCAGACGGTGGAAGAGCCATCGCCCCGCCATGGTGAGCGCTGCCCGGAGCCGCTGCCCGAAAGTGGGAGATAAATTTTGCAGATCCAGACCCCGCCAGATCCGCCGGGCCCGGATGAAGGACTCGCTGTTTCTGAGCAAAAAGGACACCAGCTTTTGCTTGCCCGCAGGTTGCTCGCGAAACTGTTTTTGGATCCCGTCGTAGATCGACTCCCACAAACGGGGTACTGCCACCATGTAGTGGGGGGCATGCTGCTTGAGGTCTTTTTTGATGCTGCGCAGATTGGTGTAAATCTGGGTGCACCCTAGGGAAAAAATGAAGTACTCAAAGCTGCGCTCGTAGGAGTGCCAAGTAGGTAGGATGCTCAAGACGCGATCGCCAATGTTAAGCTGCAACACCGTTCGCGCCGCACAAACTTGGTAGAGTAAATTGCCATGGGTCAGCACTACGCCCTTAGGATTGCCGCTGGTGCCCGAGGTGTAAATCAGCGTGGCCACGGTCTCAGGCGAGATTTGGGGTTGCCCTAGGTCGCAGCCACTTCCCAGATCCAGAACCTGCCGAAAGTTGTACATCCCCGCAGGAGTATCCTCATCGGAGAGTAGGACCACCACCCGAATCGGCAACTGCTGCACCTCCGGTTGCAACTTTTGCAAGGTGCTAAGGTTTTCCACCACCAGAGCCACACTCTCGCTGTGCTCCAAAATGTACAGAAGCTCCTGCCGCTCCGCTTGGGAACTGCGCGTGGCATTGGCAGCGCCAAGGGCCAGAATACCCTGGTCAGCGATGAGCCAGCGCGGAGAGTTATCGGCAATAAGGGACACCTTGTCTCCTGCCTGCACGCCCAATTGCCGCAGCCCCGCCCCAAACTGCGTCATCTGCTGCACCGTATCGCGATAGGTGAGGTGGACGGGGGGGGTGGCGTGGGGGTCATGGAGGGCAATGGTGTCTGGGCAGATGGCGACAACGGTTTGCCACACCTGCCAGAGGGATGAAGCATGTTCATGGTTGGGAATGGGGGTCATAGTATCTCCGAAGGGGCGTTGGGTTGAGGTTCGTGCCATGGAAGACAATGTTGATAGGCTTAGTATTCAGGCTTTTGCACGGAGACAGCAATCCCCCTGTGCCAGTTTGTCGATCGCTCCCTAGCACTGCCACTGGGGCAAAGTGACAATCCAATCCACGGCGGCAGCCAAGTCCGGTGCCACCCAGTCGGGCTCGGTAGTGTGTTGGTACTTCCCGGCTAGCACCTGGGCTCCATAACCGCTAGTGACGAGAACCCCCAGGCAACCGGCGTTGTGGGCCAGATCGATATCGGTGGCTTTGTCGCCTACCATCACGCTCCGGCTTAGGTCGAGGTCGTGATCCCAAGCAGCAGCTACAAGCATGCCCGTATTGGGTTTCCGCCAGGGTGAGCAATAGGTGAGCCCAGGCACGATGCCCCCCTCTGCCGCACTGAGGCTGGTGCACTGATAGATGGCATCGAGTTTGGCCCCAGCCTCAAGCCATAGAAGATGCTCTAGGCGCTCTGTGAGGGCGGCGATGTGGGAGAGGTCGTAATAGCCTCGGGCTGCCCCTGCTTGGTTGGATGCCAGGCAGCAAAAGATCTGACGGTCATTGAGAAGCCGCACGGCGGCGGCGGCACCGGGGTTGAGCACCAAGTCTTCGACCCGTCGTAGGTACCCCGCTTCCACATTAAGAACGCCATCACGGTCTAAAAAAACTGCGCCCTGCATCATGAAATTTGCTGTGTCTAGGGACGCCAAGCAGCAACCAGAAAACCTAGGGGCTCAACGGGAGCCGGGAGAAATTCGCCTCGCCAGTCAAGAATTTGCACCAAAAGTAGGTAGCCGCCCCCCAACAGGACAGCTAGAATCCCCGTGCATACTGCCACCCATTGCGATCGCGTCATGGCCTTAGGTTTTTCTCCCCAGAATCAGGTACTCGATTCTCCCATGGGCCGGGGCGTTTATCCAAGGGTTAGACCCGCCTCTAAACCGCGATCGCCAACCCTGCCCGTTGCTCCCATCCTTTTAAGTTAATATGTTCCATACTCTGTCGCCATGGCGCACCCGGGGAACCTAGAACTGAACCCAACGTCAATCCAACCACTGCATTGAGAGTCCGATTCGATGGCAGCAATGCACCCGCCGCTGTCACCCACGTTCAGTCCCTGGTCTTTTCGGAGCACGTCCATGAGCTACAGCATTCCCCTGTCCCCTGCCCCAGTGATTCCCCGACCTACGCCACCTGCCTGTGATAAGTTGCTGACGGCTGACCTCGTGCGCCTCTGCCAGCAGGGAGTTCGGCGAAATCCGGCCGCCTTTGCCGAGTTGATGCGACGGCACCAATCCCACGTCGATCACCTGCTGTACAAACTGGCCCCGGATTGGTCTGACCGGGCGGATCTATCCCAGGAAGTGTGGCTGCGCGTCTTTCGCCACGTGCATCGCCTGCAGGAGCCGGAAAAATTTCGCGGTTGGGTCAGTCGGATTGTGACCAATTTGTTCTACGACGAATTGCGCAAGCGGAAGCGCATGGGAACGCCAATTTCGCTTAATGCCCCACGGCAAACCCAAGGTGGTGACGAAATCGATTGGGAACTGCCCAGCACTGCTCCCGGCCCGACGGAACACCTTTCTTCCCAGGAGTTCTACGAGCAGCTCCATCGGGCGATCGCCAGCCTCCCCCCCGACTTTCGCCAAACAATCGTGCTGCGGGAAATTGAAGGGCTTGCCTACGAGGAGATTGCCGAAATTACTGGGGTTTCCCTGGGAACGGTGAAGTCGCGTATCGCGCGGGCACGCGCCAAACTGCAAGCTCAGTTGCAGCCCTACCTCCATGGCTCCTAGCCCCCGTGCCCTGAGCGTTCTAGAGATAGCTCCCCCCGCCTTCCCAGTTATAGATAGTGATTGTAGATATTGTCTCGACAGCAAGCTAGTGCCATGACCCCAGAACAATTTGAACTCCTCAGCATCTACCTTGACCAGGAAACCTCCCCCGATGAGCGGCAGCGCGTAGAGCATTGGCTCAGTAGCGATCCCCACTTCCGGGCTGTTTACCAGCAGCAACTACAGCTGCGGCGAGCCTTTCTGTCCCTCCCGACCCCTCCTGTCGATCGGGATCGGGTGATGGAGCAAGTGATGGCCCGCGTGCAGGGGCGATCACCGCGGCGTTGGCTGTGGAGCAGTGTCGGAGCTGCGTGTCTGACGGCCGTTACCGTTGCCGGGAGTCTTTTGATGCCGCCCCTGCCCGCTCCCCGGCTCGATATGGGGCGGCAGTATGGAGAACCAACCCCCATTGCCCAGGAGCCCCTGCGCCTGGCGATGGAGCGCCCGATCGTGCCCATGCCTCCCCTAGTTCCCCAGCCCGGCTCCGATGGGGTTCGGGAAGCCCCCTAGGAATTCGGTGTTTTTTCCGAATTTTTTTGGCATACCATGAGTTCCATGCAGACTTGTTGGACTAGATCGCTATGAACAATCGTTTTAAACGTTCCCTGCTCTATGCTGCCCTTGTGCTGGTGGGCGGCATTATCGGTGCTTGGTCGGTCTTTGCCAGTATGGGGTACACCGCAATGCCAATTCCCCAGATGGCTTCCCTAAGTGCGACTCCGCTTTTGACCCAAGCGACGGAGGCGGATACGAAAGGGGCGCGGGTACCCAGTGCGAACTTTATTGCCGATGCTGCCAACCGCACCGGCCCGGCGGTGGTACGCATCAACGCCTCCCGTACCGTGGCCGCCCAGGATGACATGCCCGAGGTATTTAGCGATCCGTTCTTTCGGCAGTTTTTTGGCGACGAGTTTGGCGTCCCCCGCACCATGCCCCGGGAACGGGTAGAGCGGGGTCAGGGCTCGGGGTTCATTGTCAATAAAAATGGGCAGATCATCACCAACGCCCACGTCGTTGAGGGATCCAACCGGGTAACCGTGGTGCTCAGGGATGGGCGGCAGCTAGAAGGGCGCGTCCTTGGATCCGATCGCCTGACGGACATTGCCGTGGTGCAGGTGAAAGCGGAGAACCTACCCGTGGTCAGCCTTGGAAGCTCAGAGAAATTGGTGCCGGGGCAATGGGCGATCGCCATTGGCAACCCCCTCGGTTTGGACAACACGGTGACGGCAGGCATTATTAGCGCCATCGGTCGCAGCAGCGGGCAGGTAGGGATCGACAAGCGGGTGAATTTCATCCAAACCGACGCGGCGATTAATCCCGGCAACTCCGGTGGGCCGCTGCTCAATGAGTTTGGTGAGGTTATTGGGGTAAATACGGCAATCATTCAGGGAGCCCAGGGTTTGGGCTTTGCCATACCCATCGAAACAGCCCAACGGATTGCGCAGCAGTTAGTGGAGCGCGGATCGGTCAACCGAGCTTACTTGGGATTGCAGATGCGCACGATTGACGCCGACCTGCGCCGGCGCCTTAGCGAAGATCCCAATGCGCCGTTCCAAATTACCCAGGATCGCGGCGTTTTGGTGGTGCGGGTGGTGCCCGATTCCCCAGCCGCTAAGGGTGGGATTCGCGTCGGCGATGTGATTCTCAAGGTGGATAGCGTGGAGGTAACTACGGCCGAAGGCGTCACCCAACTGATGGAAAGCAAATCTGCGGGCGATCGCGTCCGGTTGGAGCTGCGTCGCGGCGAACAGTCCGTTACCTTGGCGGTGGAAGCGGGACAGTTTCCCGACCGGTTTCCGGGGTAGGTAGGGCCGTCAGAAGCACCTTCAGCTTGAGCTGAATCAACTGCATCTGGGCTAGACCCACCTGCACCTCACCTTCTAAAACCACACCCGTGGCGATCAAGCGGTCGAGCAATTCCAGGATGGACGCTCGGCCGTTGGCCTGTCCGGGGTAATAGCTTCCCCGGGGGGGCAGGAGCTGACCAAACTCGCCAAGATCGAGATTGAGGGCATCGGGGTCGATATCCAGGATTTGGCACAGGTTGAGAATTTGCTGCTCCAGAGCTTGGAGGCTGGTTCCGGCCCGTTCGATTTCCGCCGTTGTTAGGGCTCCCCCATCCATACGGCGCAAAATTTGGGCTTCCATCAACTGCCGCAGGAGCTCGGCTAGGGAGAGGATCAAGGGGGCAAGCCCCGCTTCCTGGGCCATGGTGCTAGGGTCTCCAGTGGCTGTGGCTGCTGTAGAAGTGGATGCGGGCAATACCGAGGGTGCGGGACTGGGATTCCCGGTCAGCACGGGCCTGCACGTCAAAGAGGTAGACCCCCGCCGTGTGGGGATTGGCAACCGGGCGGAGGGCCACCCGTAGCCGGTAGGGGCCGGGCAGGGGTTGGCGCAGGGTAATGCGGATACCGCCGCTTTCTTCGCCGAGGGAGGCCACGTCTATGGGTAGGGGTTGCTGGTTGTCGAGGAACAGGGCGGTCTCGGAGAGCACAAAGGTAAAGGTGTCGGGGGCGGGGAGGGGACGGATCACCACTTCCCGCAGCCCAGATCCCGTTTGCTGCCGTCCGTCGAGGGTGAAATAGTAGGTGGCACTGCGGGAGCGCACGGTGTTGCGGGTTGTTTCCGCATCCTCAAGGAGGGGCGGACGCTCAAAGGCCGCAGCGGCGGTGCTGAGACAGAGCAAGGGGAGCAGGAGCCAAAGACGCATAGGAAGTGTCTGGAGAGCGATCGCAGTATAGCGCGTTCCCTCCCGACCCCCGCGCCACCGCAGCAGGGCTCTCTGGAACCGCGGGCGGTCAAAGGGTAGGGGTTCCGGGGCGGCGTTCTGTAATTCCAGCTTGCGGTTGGGTGCTTCCCGCCGGGCGATCGCCTATCTATTCGAGGTAGGTGGTGCTTCCGGGGCGGCGGAGCGCCGCTCAGTACACCCGTTCCCTGGGAGAAAAGCGCTCGGGATCATGGGATTGGAGGCTGAGATCCACCGGGCGGGTGCCACTGCGCCAAAGATTTTGGTGCACGTACACCAGGGTGTGGTGCAGGAACTGACTATCATCCCGCTGGGGAAAATCGCCCCGGCTGTGGGCTCCTCGGCTTTCGCACCGCTCGAGGGCACTGCTGGCGATCGCCATCCCCACGGTGAGTAGGCTGCGTAGTTCGAGGGCTTGCACCAGATCGAGGTTAAAGATTTGCCCCCGATCGTCGAGGCGGAGATCCTGCTGGTAGGCGTCGTGGAGTTCCTGGAGCCGGCTCAGTCCTTGGGTGAGGCTGCGGGCGTGGCGAAAAATGCCGCAGGTTTCGGTCATGGTTTCCTGGAGTTGCTGCCGCAGGTCGGCAACCCGCCGGGTGCCCTGGCTGCGCAACAGGTTCTGCAGGCGCTGCTCGGCCCGGAGTTCGTAGGTATGGGCATTGAACTTGGGCATGGGGCGATCATCCAGGCGATCGGCAATCGTAGCTCCTGCCCGGCGACCGAAAACAACGCACTCCAGCAGCGAATTTGCCCCCAGCCGATTAGCCCCGTGGACGGAAACGCAGGCGCACTCCCCGGCGGCAAACAGCCCCGGTACCGGCGTAAGACTGGCATCGAGCACCTGGGTATCGGTGTTGGTGGGGATGCCGCCCATGGAGTAGTGCACCGTGGGGCGCACGGGCAGGGGGGTGTCGATGCAGTCGAGACCTAAAAAGCGCAGTCCCTCCTCGCGGGCAAAGGGAATGCGGCTGCGGATGCGATCGGCCCCCAGGTGGCGCACATCCAAATGGACGTAGTTTTGCCCCTTGATTCCCCGTCCGGCCAAAATTTCTTCCTCAATGTGGCGGGAGGTGATATCCCGGGGAGAAAGTTCCATGCGCTGGCGGCTGTTGGCATAGTTGCCCATAAACCGCTCCCCTAGGTCATTGATGAGGTAAGCCCCCTCACCGCGCACCGCTTCGGAGATGAGCACCCCGGCGGGGTGGAGTCCGGTGGGGTGAAACTGGACGAATTCCATATCCTGGAGGGGCAGCCCGGCTTTGACAGCCAGGTGGAGCCCATCGCCGTTGGAGGCAAAATCGTTGGAGGTGGTACGGTAGACCCGCCCGTAGCCCCCCGTGGCCAGCAGCACCGAGCGGGCGGCAAATACCTCAATGGCGCCGGTTTCGATCGCCAAGGCCGTTACTCCCTTGACATCCCCATCTTCGTAGATCAGCTCCAGGGCATACCATTCGGAAAAAAGGCGCACGCCCAAGCGGTGGAGGTTCATGACCAATTCATGGAGGATGGCATGTCCGGTTTTGTCGGCAGCGTAGCAGGCCCGCCCGTGGCTGTGCCCGCCAAAGGGACGCTGGGCAATGCGGCCATCGGGAAACCGCGAAAAGAGAACGCCGAGGTGCTCGAGGTCGATCAGAACTTCCGGGGCGCTGCGGGTGAGGATCTCTACGGCATCCTGGTCGGCCAGGTAGTCGGATCCCTTGATGGTGTCGTAGGCGTGGGCCAGCCAGGTGTCTTCGGGGTCAAGGTTTTGCAGCGCGGCGGCGATGCCGCCCTGGGCAGCTACAGAGTGGGAGCGGATGGGATGGGTTTTGGCCATCAGACCAATGCGGAGTTGGGCATTTTTTTGGGCGATCGCCAGGGCGGCCCGCGATCCAGCTAGCCCGCCGCCAATCACCAAAACATCGAGTTCTAACATGTACCCCACCTTCCAAGTCTCGGTGCCATTGTCATGGCTCGCGGGCGGGTGGAACGAAAAAACGACCTTCTTTTAAGATTGGCGGACTGGGATTGGCGACTAGAAAGGTGCAGTGCGCCACCGAAAAGTAACGCTGCGGGCCCGGGGGTCGGGACGGCGACCGGGGGTGATGCGGGTGCTCAGTTGGAGCCGGCGGGCGAGGATGCCCCGCTGGATAAGTTGGTCGCGGACGCTTTCGGCCCGCCGCAGGGCAAGTTCTTGATTTAGTGCCGGCGTGCCCGGGCCGTCACTACTGCCAATGAGTTCTAGGTCGCGATCGCCATGGCGCTGCATCAGGGCCACAAGGGTCAGGACTTGGGGGATTTGGCTGGGGCTGAGGGTGCTGCTGCCTGGGGCAAACAAAAACTGGAGCGAGATTGGTCCGGGGCTAGGGGGGGGGACGGCGATCACGGTGGCGATGCCGGGGATTTGGCTAAACAGATCCACGGCTTGGGAGGGGGGCACAGCCGATAGAGTTGTCAATTCGAGCCGTACAGAGCGTCCTAGGGGGTTGTAGATCGCCGTAACGTCTAGGGTTTGGGCCAGGCGGGCAACGGATTGGGCTGTCTGCCGTGGATCGGGGGGGAGCGTGACCAGGCGCAGGCGATCTTGGATGCGAAATTGGGGTAGCCGTTCTTGGGCGAGGGCGATCGCCCGTTGTTTCATCTGCGGCGTTGCCACCTGACCGGTGATTGTGACCTGCTCGCTGCCCACATCTACCGTGGGTGTGAGGGCAAAGGGAGCCAAGCTAGGATCGGCCTGCCATGTTGCCACCAGGGCATCCCCCAGGGCAGCAGCACGGTGCTCTTGATACCGGGCGATCGCCCAGGGGGTAACCCCGGCCAGGAGCACTACCGCCAGCAGTAACCCAAGGGCCCGGGGCGCCTTCGAGGGTGCCACCAGGGTGTCGGGGTTGAGAAAATCTGCCACTACCCGGTGCCCTTCGTAGGGGAACTGCCCCGAGTCACCCCGAAAGTGCAGGATCGGCTGCTCGTATTTTTGAATTAGGGTGGCGAAGGTTTCCCGCAGGTGGGTGATGAAGCGCTGGTTGGGCTCCCCTTGAAGTACGGCCGCAAAATAGGCATAGCCCGCCACTTCCATGATGATTTTGGAGCCGCCGTATTCGATTTCGCTGAGTTCGGAAACCTGCTCCGGCTGGGAAAGGCAATCATTGACGAAACTGCGAATCGCTGTCAGCATCCCGGCGAGCATGTCGCCTTCTAAGGCAGGAATCGTAGGATCGAGATCGCTCCGCTGCCCGCTGGAGATGACCAATCCAGAGGCTTTATGGATTAAAAACACCGCTTGCACCGTCACCGGCAACGATTCTTGGATGATCAGCTCGGCTTCGGAAACGCCCCGTACCCGGGCGCGAATTTTGCGCTGGATGCCCTGCAAGCTGAAGGCCTGCTCTACTTTTTGATTGATGGCGCGAATGGCTTCGCTCAGGTAGCGGGAAATGGTGTTGCCAATCACCGGATAAAGGGCATCGACCATGGCATCCCGCTCGATCACAATTTGGCGTTTGATCGCGGCTCCCATCTCCGGGGCCAGGGCATCGGCGATCGCATGGCGGTCAATCCGAATTTGCTCCCGCATGGCAGCCCCCACTTCGGGGGCCAGGGCCTTGGCGATCGCATCGGGGGAACGCTCCATCTCGGCGACAATGGCCCCGGGAATAATGTCGGCCAGGGCCCGGCTCATGGCCGCCCGATCCTGTTGGCTGCGGGTATGGATCACATCGTCAATAATGGGCACGATCGCGTCGCAGATTTCCGATTTTGACTCTGCCACCTTTTGGCTGAGCAGATGGGCCACAATCGGCAATAGCAGTTGGATCAAAGACTCGGGCTCGTAGATTTTTTCCTCCAGTTGGTTGAGGCGATCGCGGAGGTGGGCCATATCCTGGGGAATGCTTTGCTGCTGCTGGGATACCTGGGCCAGTTGGGACTGGAGTTGATCGAGGTCGCGGCGATCACCCAACTGGGCCTCTAGGGAAGCCAACTTAGTCTCTAGGGCCGGATCCTGCACCCGGGACTCAATTAGGGACACTTTGTGTTCTAGGGCACCCAAAACGCCCTTCACCTGCCACAGTTCCGGTTCGACAAGGATATCCTGGAGCAACTGCAAGGCAGTTTCATCGTCCGGGAGGGCGGGCGGGCTGCGATCCCCACTGCTTTCGGAGCGAACTGGGGATGCGGAGTTGAATG